>NZ_FUKJ01000178.1 GCF_900163745.1 Crenothrix polyspora | reverse complement strand
AATTTTATCTATATTAGCCTATAAGTCTTGAATAATGGTGTTATTTTTTTTACGGGTTGCCTTGGTATGTGTCAATAAAATCATCATTCCGCCTGCCACCACAAAACATCCACAATCCGCTAAGCACGTTGAGGAAGCTCAAGCGGCGAAGTATCCTCGCATTGTGACGGTAGATCGACCAAGTACATTGGCTCGAAGAACCCTCGTAAATACATTTCCGGCTATGAAAACTTGCCGAGCTGACAATAAAAAAATTAA
This sequence comes from Crenothrix polyspora, assembly GCF_900163745.1. Taxonomy (GTDB): domain Bacteria; phylum Pseudomonadota; class Gammaproteobacteria; order Methylococcales; family Methylomonadaceae; genus Crenothrix; species Crenothrix polyspora_B. The sequence continues at coordinate 15,099 of NZ_FUKJ01000178.1, read as the reverse complement.
TACAGGTGATCCAAAGACTGATTATGATTGCGACGAATATCCACAGGCTGTATTTAGAGAAAACGCAGGAAAGCCCAGTGTGAAATCCATCCGTGCCAATGATAACAGGGGTTCAGGTAACAAAATTGGCTATTATTTGAAGGCACATGCAAATGAAAATCAAGTAGAAGTGGTTGTCCCCGTCCTCAAAGGCAAACTTTACTGCAAAGATGCGTTTTAAGGGGATGACATGAAAATCTGTACTTTTCAAGCATTATCCAGCAGTGAACGAACCCTCACCGTTTATAGTCCCGACTTAATTGGAGATAATACGTGCAGCGATTATACGGACGAATCCATGCGGCAGGGCTTTTCCTGGCGTAGCGGTAATGTCGATTTTTATACGATCGACAGTTGGGGAATGGTTATAGATGTCGAGGTCTTCTTGAATGAAAGCGTTCAACTTTCCCCCGATGCCGTCCGTGCCATTCAAGTGCCGTTTACCATCGGCCCACAAGGGGTTGGATTCTATTGTACGGCTACCTTTATCGATGTGCTTGGTGTCGTATCAAAAGAGGATTTTGGTACTGTGCCTTGTTATCTACCTATACCTCCTGGAGAATACGCATTGGTTTTTGAACAGGGCTTTATGCCGGATTGGGGGGCTGATGGCTATTTGGGGGAGGACGAAAACAATACTACTTCCATGTGGGGCAAACTCTGGTTTAATTTGGAAACTAACGCCGAAGCGAAGATTTTGGTGCAAGATTCGGGATTAAGACCTATCTATCCACTTAATATGGACGCTGAACCTATATCTGAGTATTAATAAGCAGTAGAGGTTACGACGCGCAGTATCCGGTGGTAATTCAATACCCAAGATATTGCGCTTCTAAATTGCCCCATAAATCTTAATTCATGACACCCAATACGTCACCCGCCTCACATCAGTTTCAAAACGGCCATTATCGTAAAGCTTTAACCAGCGATAGCCGGGCGCTTCGCCAGTAACCTGACCGGATTTAGAAGTGGATTGATAACCGGTAGCCGGAGTGGATAAATAACAGACACCGTTTTGCACAATAACAAATTCTTGATGGACATGACCCGACAATACCAGCTTGATATTAGGTTGTTGTTCAAAATAAGCCATCACTTGCTCATGATTGCGCACTTCCAGCATTACCCCCCGATCATCATGGTGCGGTAAATTATGGTGCATGGCGATCAGTGCCCATTTGTCAGGATGCTGGGCGATCAACTCGCCAACCCGCTGCAATTCAGCCTGGCTGACTTCACCCTGATAACTGTCAGGCATCGGCTGGTGATTGGAATCAACCAGGATAATCTGCCACCGCCTCAGCAAGCAATGCAAGTCGGTGCTAACTGGTGTCAATGGATAAACCCGATAAGCGTTTTCATGGTGATCATGATTGCCCAGCACACAATACACCGGCGCATTAAATACTTTTAACGCCTCGGCAATAAATTGGTAGGTGGCAGGTTCGTCATCGTGGGCTAAATCACCGGTAATGATGATTATGTCAGGATTGTCATAGTGCTGTTGCACATGATTTAACACCTTGATAAAGCTGTCACGGGTATTGACCTTGTTAAAATGAACATCAGACTGCGCAAATAAATGTAGATCGGTGAGTTGTAAAACCGTAGTGTAATTTCGCTTCATTTACGGGCAATGGCCTCGCAACGGGCTCTGGCAAAAAAGCTGGCAGGATTGGCGCACCAATGATCCAATGCGGCACACTGTTGATCCAGTTCTGATGCCGTCAGCCATTGTTGTGCCAAAATAAGCGGGCGATGATCAACATTTAAAAATTGTTGCCAATAGCTACGGATGCTGTCTTTTTCGGCATCGCTGGCGAAAGTGTCGTAACTACAACTCACGGTAATATCTTCAAAGCCCTGTTCAAGTAATAGTTGTTTATGCTGGAAACCAAAATAAATATTGCCGCCTTGATGACAAAATACCTTGTTTATGGTGTCCCATGCAGCGGCTAAATCTGTATGCCACGGCATCATCATATCGCCGGTATGACAGGCATCACGTAGAGCCACTAAACCACCCGATTTTAATACGCGCCGAAATTCTGCCAATACCTGTTCAGGCTGTTGCAGGTGATACAGTACGGCATGGGAAAATACCACATCGAATTGCTCATCAGCAAACGGCAATTGATAGGCTGAGCCGGTCGTAAAACTGGCGTTGGTAATAGCACGCTGTTGCTGTAACAATAAGGCCTGTTCAATTTGAATCGAACTGTAATCAATACCAAACACAGCGCCAGGGCTGACTAATTCGGCAATATCCAGGGTCATGGAACCTGGGCCGCAGCCACAATCTAACACCGTCAAACCGGCTGTTAAATAAGGTTGTAAAAACGCCCCTTGTTTGGCAAACGTGCGTTGTTTAAATTGGTCGATAATCAGCGGTGAATAGCCGCCGCTGTATTGTTCTGTTGTCGTCATAGGTATTTAATATTCAAAACAGTGTTTGTTCGTAATCAGTCCCCCTCTTTGAAAAAGAGGGGTTAGGGGAGATTTTTTAAATAAATCCCACTCAATCCCCCATTTTTCAAAGGGGGAGGTGAATACATACGTTTGTTCCGGCTGTTAACAGGTGGTTTTGTAAAGTGATAAGATGATACGACATCATAACCTCAAATACCACTGAGCTTAGGCAAGTGTATATGCTTTTAGATTTAAAAGACAAAAGGCTTCATAATTGCAGCCAATAAACCGGAGAACAATGTCATGGCCTTACAATCAAAATCTGAATCTGAAGGTATTTGCATGACCGAAGCAGACTATCTGGCAAGTGAATCGCATTCTGAGATAAGACATGAATATATTGATGGCCACGCTTATGCAATGGCTGGCGCAACAAGAAATCATATCAGCATATCGGCAAATATTCTGGGTGAATTTAGAAATCATCTGAAAGGTACGCCCTGTGAGGCAGTGCAATCTGATTTGAGGGTAAAAGTGTCGAAAGATTATGTATATCCTGATGTGGTGGTTGATTGTAATAATACGAATAAGGATGGCTTGACCGATACCCCAGTGATTATTGTTGAAGTGTTATCCAAATCGACTAGAAAGCGTGATCTTACAACAAAACTTATCCAGTATATTAATTTACCTTCTTTACAGGAATATGTATTGATAGAGCAAGATATTGTTCGTGTACAGGTGCTTCGTAAAAATAATGACTGGAAACCGGAAGAATATAGTCTGGGTGATTCAATTACCCTTGAATCTATTGCATTAACGCTTGCTGTCGAAGATATTTATGATCGCGTTGATAATAATGAGATAAATGAATTCAGACAAGAGAAACTGGCTCTGGCAAATCTGATTCCTTTGTAAATATGTAACTACCCAGTAGATATTAAAAAGTCCACGGAAACCAAAAGTAGGCGCTTTTAAGCGGCACAAAAGACACAAAAAGTTTTCGGTAATAATTCTTTTTGCGGCAAAATATCCACACTTTTCCGTGTTTTTTGTGCTTTCCGTGGATAGATAAAAACCTTGTACCCTATCTTTTGGACGACTGAGTAGTTACGTAAATATTAAGCTTAACCTAAAGGCGGAGGCAAATACTTATCTTCCAAAAGGATTTTTCTAACGGGCACAAATAATGCTTTTTCAGTTATTGGACTCAGCTGTTTTGAAGCCAGCACAATCGTTATGAGCATTGATAACAGCAGCAATACTGCCAGTGTACTCCATGACCCCAGAATGCCCACAGCATCAACCAGGCCAATTGCTTTGATTAATATAATAAAAAAGCCGTGCCACATGTAAATATACAATGTACGTTCACCATACGCTGATATTTTCAGTTGTTTATTGGGCAAAAGCGCAATAACGGCAATCCCTACCAGAAAAGAAAATCCATAAATAAACAGGCGAATAAAGCCTGCATACCATTGCTCAACACCTAAAGCGGAATAGGATAAGCTCCCATAAAACCACCGTGCGTCAATATCATTAAAATAATTTAATAGTGCAGCAGCCAGCAAAATGATGGCAGCGAAAAATAGCCAATGGTATTTTTGCAAGTGCTGAAAAAAAACGGGTTTTAACGTATATCCCAGGACAAAAAACGGAAAAAAAGTAAGCGTTCTCGATAGCCCCAGAAAATAGCCTATTTGTGTTGAATAACCCGCAGCCACAGCAATAAGCAAACTGAAAATAACCGGAAATCTAAAACACGACGTGATAGACAGCAGCAACTTCCAAAGGAATAGGCTCCACAAAAACCACAGCAGCCAATACGGTTGAAGGTTAAGCGAGTAATGGCTCAATCTGCCAAAACGCGTGATTTCTAGCACTTCATACAAAACTTCAAACACCAGCAACGGAATAAGCAGTGATGAAATTTGTTTGAAAAGGTCTTCGCTAGAAATATCAGCCTTGGCCAACATGCCAGAAATCAGTACAAACATCGGGATATGAAAGCTGTAAATTAGCAAATACAGGCTGTGCAACATCGGATTATTGTGAGTTAGCTCAAGACAATGGCCAAACACCACAAAAAACATTAGCGCGATTTTAGCGTTATCAATTAAATAATGTCGTTCCACCTGTATTAACTCGCGATGCTGGTACACACTTTGTGTACCAAACTTTACATTGAAAAAGGTACTTTGTCGTCGCCAATTTATGCGATATGAATTGCATTACCCGCAAAGCTGCCAGTTGAAAGACTGTTAACACCCGATACTCCCACTAAAGTAATCAGCGTATCGGTGGCACCGGCATCCTGAAATACCCACATATCTGAACCGACCTGAAAAGCCACGGTAGATTGATTGGTAATATTTTGTTTTAAATATTCGATGGCGTTGCTCAGATTGTTGACAGAAATGGGTACAGAGCTAACAAAAGAACCCGTATCATCAAATTTGATAATGCCCTTGTCAATCTTATGGCTTTTGATTGTTCCTGCGTCCTCACCATCAATAGCGGCTGAAGTGGCCGCAATTTTGATAGTGCTAGCCAAATCCAGCGTGTCATAAAATAGGGCAAACTTAATGACCTTGTCGGCTTCATTAGCACTGGCAATACTATCGCCCAGGGCGAAGCGTACCACATCTTTATCCGCTTTCGATTCAGTTAAATCCAGGGTGTCTGTGCCCTTGCCGCCGATTAAGGTGTCAGCGCCATCTTTGCCTGTGAGTGTATCGACTCCACTAAGCCCCGTTAGCATATTGCCTGCCGAATTACCCGTCAGTACGTTATTACCGTTAGTGCCTGTGCCATCAATGGCGATAGTCCCCATCAAGGTCAAGTTTTCTATATTATTTTTAAGATTGGGCGATGACAGTGAAAAAGTATTTTGAATTTCAATGGTATCCGTACCTTCGCCTGCCAATTCTTTAATAATATCGCCATCATTGGAAAGATGGTAGGTATCATCGCCGGTGCCGCCCATCAAGGTATCTACGCCACCTGCACCATCAAGAATATCATTACCGGCCAGCCCTTTTAGGAGATTAATACTGTCATTGCCACGAATTTCATTGTTATTGAGGTTACCTGTGCCGTTAATAGATGTGCTGCCGGTCAATGACAAATTTTCGAAATTGAACAATTTGGACATATCGAAAGCAATTTCGCTTTGGACGGTATCGATCCAGCCGTCTTTAATTTCCCCCTTATTGTTCAGTTCATTATTGACCTCATTCAATTTATCCGTCATGGTGTCAACGACATAAGTATCATTGCCTAGCCCACCTTCCAAAGTATCAATACCGTCACCGCCATCCAATACATTGATGCCTTTGTTGCCAATCAAGGTATTATCAGTTTCCCGTCCCGATATATTGAGATTGCTGCTGCCGGTGAGGCGGGCATTTTCAATGTCTACCCAGTTGCCCTGAGTACCCAAGTCCAGATTAATTTTGTCGGTTTGCACCCAGTCATTTCCCTGACCGGCAATTTCCTTGATAACTTCTAACAAATTATCCACCAAAAAGGTATCGTCGCCATAACCGCCTTCAAACTTATCCTTACCCGAACCACCCTCCAGGAAATCATCGCCATAACCACCTTTAAGGATGTTATCAGTGCCGTCACCAATAATACGATTATTCAAGTTATTACCGTCCCCCTCTTTTAAATTGCCCAGCATTTTCAAGTTCTCTACGCCAGCAGGTAGAACATAGGTGTCGGTAGGCGTAGAGCCTTCGCCTTTAAATTCGACGGTATCGACCCCTTCAAGCGGGGCATTTTCAATAACCTTATCCTCAACCGAATCGATACGGTAGAGATCGCTGCCCGTACCGCCAATCAGCTTGTCGATTCCGGTCGCTTTAAGCGTATCCGCTTTAAGCTCAAAGTCTTTTGAGTAAAAGCCATCGAGTATATCATCGCCAGCGCCACCTTCCAGGATATTGGCAAACTGATTGCCTATCAGCAGGTTGTTACTGTTGGTGCCGGTCGCTTTGGCTTTACCCGCGCTGTCGAGTAGATCAATCTCTTCAACGCCAGTGGCCTGGCCAGACAAGTTAAAACTGACACTTGAAGCAATCAGATCAATGCCTGCCCCGCCATTAATGCTGTCAGTGCCTTTACCGGCAAAAATAACATCATCGCCAGCACCGGCAATAACAGTGTCATTGCCTGCGCCGCCGTCCAGTATGTCATCCAGCGCACTGCCTTGCAGGCGATTATTCAGTGCATTTCCGGTTAGCCACGCTACGGTATAACTCACCTTGTTTGGATTAAACATATAAATCTGGTCGTCCAGCACACCATTCTCAATATTGGTAGGCAAGAAGACATTAAAGTTATAAGCCGTATCGCCGGAATCAGGTGGATCAAGTTCTTTACCGGTATCATCTTTGTCATCATCTCGGCCATCGTCTTTAAAATCGCGGATAAAATAAACAGTGTCGATACCGCCACCCTTATTTTCGATAAGAGTGTCCTTCATGCCGTCAAAGGTCATCACGTAATTATCATTGCCTGCACCGCCTTGTAGCTTGTCAAAGCCATAGCCGGAAAACAAGGTGTCATTCCCAGCGCCAGAGATAATAGTATCTGAGCCAAAGCCGCCTTCCAGCCATGAAGCTAATTTGGCATTGCTGTTGGTTACGGTTATTTTATCGTCGCCTGTGCCGCCATACACCGTGCCTTGATTTTTTACGTTAAAAATATCATTGCCATCGTTGCCCCACATGGTGTCATAGCCACCATAAAAAATGTCCGCACCAAGGCCGCCAATCATTTCATCCTGTTCCGTAATGACCTTACCGTAGCTGGTCTTATCGTTAGTATCGGCCAAAATATCAGCGCCATCGCCGCCTTCCAGCAAATCAGAACCCGTACCGCCATACAAAATATCGTTTTCTACGCCGCCAAAAAGGTAGTCGTTACCCGTGCCGCCATTCAGCGTATCAAAGCCAGTGCCGCCATAGATAATGTCATTACCGGCATCACCATAGAGTGTATCGACACCAATGCCGCCATCCAGCACATCGTTGCCATCGTTACCGTTAAGGGTGTCATTTCCTGCGCCACCGGCGATCAGGTCATTGCCTGTGCCGCCTAGCAGTTTGTCATCACCTTTACCGCCATCCAGGGTATCGTTGCCCGCGAGAGCATCAATATTATCGTTGCCATTGGTTCCTAACCAGGTATTGGCAATATTGGTCAATTTTTTAACGGCCATGATTTTTCCTTGTTGATTGAGTCATTATTGTGGATAATTTTTGCAGTGATGGCTTGGCTTAGGAATCTTTTTTCAACATTGGGTATCGCAAAAAGATTCCCTATAGCTTAGTCTATATTCCACATTCAATAGGTGCAGCGTTTTGCATGGGAAATAACAACGCATGAATTATCTTCAAAAATAAAATCGTAGGATATAGGCTTATGTTCAACTCCCCACTTATGACTATGAATCCCCTGTTTTCCGTGATGAAAATGAGGCAAGGGTGTTTGCGTGCCCACAAGGGCTAATCAATAGGGTGAAAGTTTCTGGCCGAATTGTGAAATGGCGTTGCGGAGCAACTGGAAGTGGAAGAGCGGCAGGTTTGTTAGCGATGATAAAGCCTGAAATACGTGGTTAATGGTTCGATAAACTCACCACGAACGGCTTTTTAAAAGTGTGCGCTCAGTTGGAAGCCCAAATCACGTCATAATCGGCTACTTGGTATTTTGGCAATAAATGAGAGCTATAAATTTTCCTCTGGAAAATTTAATTCAACCCTGATTCCCACAGGGTCGGTGATAAATATTTGTGTCATTTCGGGTGCATTACGTTGCTCAAATCGATGGGGAATAGCGTTATCCGTCAATATTTTTAAAGTGGCATCGATACTCGCACAGGTAAATGCAACGTGGTGAAAATGGTTTTCACCACTAACATCCTCATCTGCGCCAATGACCGATAAATGAATGAGAGCAACAGTGTTATGCGCCGAATACAGCCATGCGCCATTGCGTGTCGAAAGTGCGCGATAACCCGGTGTTAACCCCAGTATTTGCCCATAAAAAGCGATTTCCTGAGCGAGTTGTTCCTCAGTCAGAACAATATTGATGTGATTGATACCTAAAACTTTCATAGAGACGGTGACACCTGCAACGACAATAACGATGGGCTGTAAAAACAGTGGGGAAATTTTTTGGCTCCTGGCATTAGTCCACGCTATCTTCTGAGGCTTGCTGTTCTGGATTAGATAAGTTTTTTACAAAATCCAATACTTCCTGCGCGTGGCCTTCAGGGTTTACCGCATTGTTAACATAAACCAAAACCCCTTGTTTATCGATGACAAAAGTAGAACGCATAATGGCCATGCTTTTAACGCCGTTTTTCTCTCTTTCGCGCCATACACCGTAGCTTTCGCAAAGCTCACCGGAGGTATCGGCAAGCAATTCTACTTTTAGGCCAAATTTGTTGATAAAATCAACGTGACTGGCGCAAGAATCTTTGCTCACACCAATAACAACGGTATCCAAAGCCGCAAAGTCATCGGCAAGCGCCGTGAAATCATTGGCTTCAATGGTGCAGCCTGGAGTGTCATCTTTAGGATAAAAATACAGGACAATATTTTTTTCACCGGCATAGTCAGCCAGGCTGACCAGTTGATTGTTTTGATTCTTGGATCGAAACATGGGGGCGTTTTGTTGTGCTTCCAACATAAAAGACTCCTGAGGATGTATTATTTTGTTTGGGATGTTGCGCGGCAATCTACAGCAGACGCGCAAACCATAATAATCAGCTGTTAGAGGAAAGTCCAGTGATTAACCTGCGTGCAAAAAAAGCTCAAATGAAAGTTACGACAGCGATCAGGAAAAGGCTATAATCCGACCAAGAGATTTACACGCCATGTTTGATAAGCCATTGCGTCAGGAGATTGAGCCGCTATGCAAAAAGAAAGTCCAACCCAAGATAACGCCTCTTGTGTAACCGATGAATTGCCGCTGCCGGACAGCAAAACAAAGCAACAGGCAAACAATGAAACTGGCGGCGTAAACGGCCCGGAACCAACCCGCTACGGCGATTGGGAAAAAAATGGCCGTTGTGTCGATTTTTAACAAGTAACAGACTATATCTTATGGTTAATAATCGCCCCACATCCCCACATTTACAAATTTATAAACTGCCGCTCACAGGGCTTATTTCCATCAGTCACCGCATCACGGGCGTTCTGTTGTCTGTCGGTTTGATTGGTGTGGTTTATGTTTTATGGGCTATTGCTGGTGGCGTAGCCTCGTACCAAAGTCTACAGGACTTTATGCGACTGGGATTGGTACAAATGCTGTATTGGGGATTTGTTTTTGCACTGTTTTTCCATTTGTGTCACGGCATTCGTCATTTGCTTTGGGATGTTGGAGAGAGCTTTGAACGTGACACCCTGACACGATACGCAATCATTGAACTATCAGCCGCGTGTGCATTGACGGTAATTACCTTTGTTTTGACAGGTTAAAAAATGATGGATTTTAAAATATCCTTAGCCCAGGTGCTCAACTTGGGGTTTGCAAAAAACGGCACGGGGCACTGGTGGCTGCAACGGGTGACCGCCGTGCTGTTAATACCATTATCCTTTTTTGTCATCAGGCTGTTTGATGTGTGTTTGACCGCGTCTTACCAACAGACGGTAGATTGGTTTGCATCGCCTATCAATACCATCGGTATAGTGGCGTGGCTATTGGCTGTGTTTTATCATGCTGCGCTGGGTTTGCAGGTTGTTATTGAAGATTACGTCGCTAATCCTGGCATAAAAACCATGTCGGTATGGAGTGTTAATATGGTCTTTTTATTGCTGGGCGTTGCAGCTTTGGTTGCCGTGTTTCGCATTGTCTCGGTAGGGTAGCTATGTCATCTGCGTATAAAATTATTGAGCACGAGTATGATGTCGTGGTGGTTGGTGCTGGTGGTGCGGGGTTGCGAGCTACCTTCGGCATGGCAGAAAAAGGTCTGAAAACAGCATGTCTCACCAAGGTATTTCCTACTCGTAGCCATACCGTTGCTGCACAAGGGGGTATCAGTGCCGCATTGGGTAATATGGGCGAGGATGACTGGCGTTTTCACATGTACGACACGGTTAAAGGTTCCGACTGGCTAGGCGATCAGGATGCCATTGAATACATGTGCCGTGAGGCGATACCCGCCATTATTGAGCTGGAACATTACGGCGTGCCCTTTTCCAGAACGCCGGAAGGCAAAATTTATCAACGGGCGTTTGGTGGCATGTCCACGCATTATGGCAAAGAGCAAGCACGGCGCACCTGTGCAGCGGCGGATAAAACCGGCCATGCTATTTTGCATACCCTGTATCAACAGGCGTTAAAGCACAATGCCGAATTCTTCGTAGAGTACATTGCGCTGGATTTGATTATGCAGGACGGCGAATGCCGTGGTGTTCTGGCCTGGTGTCTGGATGATGGTTCGCTGCATTTGTTTAAAGCTCAGATGACGGTATTGGCGACCGGCGGTTATGGGCGCAGTTATTTCTCCTGTACCTCTGCCCATACCGTAACCGGCGATGGCAATGCGATGGTGTTACGCGCTGGTTTACCGTTGCAGGATATGGAATTTGTGCAGTTTCACCCGACCGGTATTTATGGTTCTGGCTGTTTAATCACCGAAGGCGTAAGAGGTGAGGGCGGTTATCTCACCAATTCCGAAGGCGAGCGTTTTATGGAAAGATACGCGCCTTCCGCACGCGATCTGGCTTCACGCGATATTGTCAGTCGGGCGATGACCATTGAAATCAATGAAGGCCGTGGTGTAGGCAAGCTGAAAGATCATATCTATCTGCATCTTGAGCATCTCGACCCTGCGATTATTTACGAACGTCTGCCGGGTATTGCCGAAACGGCGCGGATTTTTTCCGGTGTCGATGTCACCAAGGCTCCCATTCCTGTGTTACCGACAGTGCATTACAATATGGGCGGCATTCCCACCAATTACAAAAGCGAAGTGGTTACGCTAGATGATGGCAATCCGGATAAAGTCGTGCTTGGTTTGATGGCGATTGGTGAAGCCGCCTGTGTATCGGTGCATGGCGCTAACCGCCTGGGTTCAAATTCGCTGCTGGATTTGGTGGTATTTGGCCGATCTGCTGCCATACGCTGTTCTGAGTTAATCAAGTCTGGAAGTATCCACAAGCCTTTAGCAGTCGATGCCTGTCATAAAGCCCTGGAGCGTTTCGACAAAATTCGTCATGCCAATGGTAGCCGTAATACTGCGGACATTCGTTTGGATATGCAAAAAGTCATGCAGAGCAAAGCGGCAGTTTTTAGAACGCAGACGACACTGGATGAAGGCATTCAAATGATGACTGATATTCACAAGTCTTTTGCAGATGTCAAAGTCACCGATAGATCGCTGATCTGGAATACTGATCTGGTCGAAACACTGGAGCTGGATAATTTGCTTAGCCAGTCGCTGGTTACCATTAGCGCCGCTGGCAACCGCAAGGAAAGTCGGGGCGGGCACGCGCGTGAAGATTACACGGGACGCGACGATGTGAATTGGCTCAAACACACCTTAACCTGGCTAACCGATGACCATGTAAAAATCGACTATCGTCCCGTGCATTTATACACGTTAACCGATGAAGTCGATGCTATTCCACCCAAAGAGAGAGTTTACTGATGGCTGAATTTACCTTGCCGAAAAACTCGGTGGTAGGCAAAGGCAAAACCTTTAATGCCCCATCTGCTACCAAAAATATCCGCCGTTTTGAAATTTACCGCTGGGATCCCGATACTGGTGAAAATCCGCGTGTCGACGTTTATGAGCTGGACATGGATCATTGCGGGCCTATGGTGCTGGATGCGATTATCAAAATTAAAAATGAAATCGACAGTACGCTAAGTTTTAGGCGGTCCTGCCGCGAAGGCGTGTGCGGCTCGTGTGCCATGAACATTAACGGCAAAAATACCCTGGCCTGCACTCATGACATGGATTTGTACACGGGGCCGATCAAGATTTATCCGTTGCCGCACATGGCAGTGGTCAAAGATTTGATAGCGGATATGACGCATTTTTATGCCCAGTATGCCTCTATTAAACCCTGGATAGAAAACCAGACACCGCCACCCGCCGAAACCGAACGCCTGCAAAGTAAAGAAGAGCGTGCCAAACTGGACGGTTTGTACGAATGCGTACTGTGCGCGTGTTGCTCTACCAGTTGCCCCAGCTACTGGTGGAACAGTGATAAATACCTGGGGCCTGCGGTATTATTACAAGCTTACCGCTGGATAGTGGACAGCCGTGATGAAAATACCGATGCGCGTCTGGATGAGCTGGAAGATCCGTTTAAACTTTATCGCTGCCATACCATTATGAATTGCACCGATACCTGCCCGAAAAATCTCAATCCTGCTAAAGCCATTGCTGAAATCAAAAAACTAATGGTCGAGCGAAAACTGGACTAATGAACGCACTGGCAAAGTTAAGATGGCAATGTCGACGTGGCACTTTAGAGCTTGATTTGCTGTTAACACGCTATCTGGAAAATGGCTACGCGTCCGCAACGGCTGAAGAAAAAGCCTTGTTTGTCGAGTTACTGACCTTTGAAGATGATGTCTTATTAGAAATTCTAATGGGTGGAATTGGTAATCCACCCTCACGTATGAAGTCTGTCATTAATAGCATACGCAATCCCTAAGTTTTTCGCCTATTCGTTTCACGTTGGCTCTCCAAAATTTGTCTTAGCTTATATTTTCGTCCTACTAAAAGCTAATATCGGCTTGCAGCCAGATTTTTTGCGTATCGCTACTCAGGGTATTATTGTAAGCGGGATCTTTGCCGGCATTGTACAGGGCGTACTTGGCCATCAATGAGTAATGTTTACCGAATTTTTGAACCAGCTGAAAATCCCATTCATCACCAAAATCAAGCTGCCCCGTATCATCAAAGTAACTGTGATAAACACCGGTCAGCACTAAATCACCTTTTTGGAAAGGTATCATAATGCTGCCAAACACATCGCGGATACCATTATTGGGTGTGACCAAAAACAAATCTGCCCAGCCCTGGAATTGGTGATTAGTTCCTATCGGGGTATCAAAGTGCTTGTTGATACCGGAACCATTCAGTTGTTCCATCGCGCCTCGGAACACTACGTTATAGGCACTCAAGCCACCCATAATATTAAAGCGGTTGGCTTCATAAGGGGTTTGGCCATGCCCGTAATTGCTTTGGTAACTCCATTCTGTGGTATAAATCAGACCATAGTTATCACTGATTTTTACAGATTCCAGTGGCTTGGCACAACAAGTGGCGCGTAAGCCATAGGACTGGCTGGATTTTTCGTAATTTTCAGTTTCTGTATAATCTAGCCAATAGCCATAACCGACAATATTGCCATAATCGCCTATTTTGTAATTGACATTAAGGAAGGGAGCCTCGATATTTTCCGTGGTTGCCGTAAAGGTTTGAATATTACCAATATAGCCCGCATTCACGACTAACCCAGGCAGTTGTTGATTACTGTGTGTTAGCAGCACGGCATCATACGTGGTTTCCATTTGCCGCCAACCGACGTTACCAATAAAGCGGTCATCATCCAGTTTTATGCGTTGCCGTCCGCCTTTAATCACAGTGTCTGGAATACCGTTATAACTGATCCACAGTTGATTAAGTTCGCTTTTTTCAGGATCGGCGATGGTGGAATAACCTAAGTTGCCGTTACGTTGGCTATTGAAATCTTCCAGCATGGCCAAATTGCCTTCATATTCAGCATAGCCCTGGAAACCATGAAATACAGGCGATAACAAGCCAGCACGTAATCGGCTGGTAAAGCCATTAGCTGTGTTAACAGGCGCTGATTCCTGGTTGACATTTTCATAGCGGGTGTTTAGCTCAAATTTGATAGCCCCATTTTTACCGTCCTGATAGAAATTCAGGGTATCTTCAATGTGCTGGGTCAGTCCTTCTGCATAAGGGACACCATTGGTGACGGACAAAGAGAGCAACAATGTTAATCGTAGTTTTTTCATAATTTATTGTATGAGGAGGTTATTTAACCCGCCATTGCCGCGCAAATATATGCAAGATGCCAGTAAAATTCTTTGCATCATGAACAAAATGCGTGAGGATTTTGCGATCGCTGTATGATTTTTATTGGTTTGAGCCAGAAATTATTTATCTGAAAAACTATAGATGAAATAAAAAAAAGGAGTCTGAAGGCTTCACCTCGGCCCATCCGGATGTGTCGCACCAGCCGAAAGATACTCGAAGGCGATCAGGGTGACCTGTGATCCGTAATCTTCGATAGGTCTGCCGTAAATTTCAAACAAATGGTCGATCAGCCCTTGACGGTCTGCGATGTCGGGCGAGGAGCCGGTAAAGTCAGTCGCCACCAGCTGGTCCACCGACATCACCCGCACACACCGTATGCGGATGGGAATCCGCAGAGAGGTAAATGCCGGCGCAATGCCCAGCGCGTCGGAACCGCAACGGTGGATTACCCGCGCGGTGACGATTTCACCCGCAATGTAGCCCCGCCAGCTTGGCCATCTGCGGTTGCCGGGACGAAACACGGTGGTCAGGTTCTGGCTGATGAGTAAGGGCTGGTAGCATGCACGAAATGCCATCTCGTCGCGGGGTAACGGCAGTGAGCGGAGCGATGC
>NZ_FUKJ01000027.1 GCF_900163745.1 Crenothrix polyspora | reverse complement strand
AAACTTTATTACACCCACCGCGCTAAAAAAGATGCCCAATTGATCAAAGCATCTAATCTGAAAAGCAAAGTGAAAGAACTTTTGGAATTAATTTCCCAAGATCCTTACGCTTACCCACCGGAGTTTGAATTTTTGAAAGGTGATTTTAAAGGCGCGATTTCAAGACGGATCAACAAACAGCACCGACTCGTTTACGAAGTGATAGAAAACGAGCCGGTCATAAAAGTGATTATGATGTGGACGCATTACGAATAGCTCAACATGCCGTGGTTACACTATTGAAACCGATGAACAAACGGCAGTGGCGTATATCAAGGAGCAATACCTGTACCGCTTTAAGTTGGGTAGCCCAAACATCTAGCCCACTGAACAGTCGCGTATCAACGACCGTCAGTCAGCTTTGTTAGCCTTGCAGCTTTTTGCAGAGCTATCTACGTTAAATAGCCGCTTTAATACGAGCCATCGCTTTTTGTAAATTTTCCATACTGGTAGCGATGGAAATTCTGATATGCCCGGCACTACCAAACGCTGAACCAGGTACCAAAGCAACACCAGCTTTTTCGATTAAATATTCCGAGAAATCCAAATCATCGTTGATGCCATCCAGCCTTGCGATGAGTTTTTCAACATTGGGAAATACGTAAAAAGTCCCGTCAGTTTCAATACACTCCACCCCATCAATGCTATTCAGCTCGGCCACTACGTAGTCATGGCGCTGCTTAAATTCAACACACATGCGGTCAATAAAGCTTTGATCTCCAGTTAATGCCGCTTCCGCCGCATATTGCGAGATTGAGGTAGGATTGGATGTGCTTTGCGATTGAATGGTACACATGGCTTCAATCAAATCAGCAGGGCCTGCGGCATAACCAATCCGCCATCCAGTCATCGAATAAGCCTTGGATACGCCGTTCATCACCACGGTGCGATCATAAAGATCAGGATGCGCGTTCAAAATATTAACAAACGTGCCTTGTTGCCACAGGATGTGTTCGTACATATCATCGGTGGCGATGATGATATTTGGGAAGTCTTTGAGTACATCGCCCAAGGCTTTAAGTTCGTCCAGGCTGTAAGCAATACCAGATGGATTGGACGGGCTGTTGATAAAAATCAACCGGGTTTTATCGGTAATGGCGGCACGTAATTGTTCAGGGGAAATTTTAAACCGCTGTGCCTGAGTGGTTTCAATAATCACCGGTACGCCATCAGCCAGCAACACCATGTCAGGGTACGACACCCAAAAAGGCGCAGGGATAATGACTTCATCGCCAGAATTAAGTAGCGCCTGCGTCAAATTAAACGAGCTTTGTTTACCGCCGCAAGACACCAGAATTTGTTTGGGTGTATAGTCCAGGCCATTATCTTTTTTGTATTTGTCGATAATGGCTTTTTTGAGGCTGGCTGTGCCGTCCACTGCGGTATATTTGGTAAAACCATTATCCATTGCTTTAACAGCAGCCGCTTTAATGTGATCGGGGGTATCAAAATCGGGTTCACCTGCACCGAGACCGATAATGTCTTTGCCAGCAGCACGCATTTGCGCCGCTCTGGCAGTAATCGCCAAAGTTGGAGAAGGTTTAACTGCCTGGACTCTATTAGAAAGTGTGATGCTCATATTTCGCCGTGTAAAATAAAATGAATGTCGTCAGTAACAACGATTATACCTTATGTGTAAGTGCTACTCGGTAGATTGGGCTTAAAAAAAATCGTCAATACATCACCTATTCATCACGAAAAATAGTGCTTTCGCAACAAACAGAGTATTGATTTATTTGTGGGAATAATTGAAACCAAGCCGAACGTAAAAAATTCGGTTTGCAATGGGGATTTTTGTCATGGGCACCGTTGTCACAAAGATTTGCACTAATTGACATTTATTGTCGGCATTTCGTGGCTACAAGCTATAACAACGTAGAGTAACTTAATGTTTTTTAATCGAATTACATAAATGGCATAGATCATGCTTTGTTAATTACGTATAGCAATAACTGGATAAAGTGCCGGAAAATACAACACGCCCAGTTTCAAGACTTTAATGTTTATAGGGAGCACCTAACATGAATCACAAACTTTTATTCGCAGCACTCATCGTGGCATTTGGCGTTTCTGAAATCAGCGTCGCAAGTCCGCTGTGTGACAGGCTAAAAATACCCGCCAGCCAATTGGCGGCTTTTCGCCCACTTGACGCGCACGGTAAATATACCAAAAACAGCATGAATGATGCGGTGACCTGTCTAAATGCTAATTGGGATAAATTGTCCAAAAGACTTGAGTTTCGAGGCTCGACAGTTAACTTTAGGGATGTCTCGCCAGCAGTTTCACCAGCGCCTACGGTTGTAATTAGTTATTCTCCGGCAGCGAGCTATAACGCCACTATTGCTACACCCACTGCTTTTTTAACTCAGCCAGTAGTACATGTGAATTATTTACCAGGGACAAGCTATTCGACAAACCCGATCAAGGTAACAGCTCTGCATCTTATGGATGCAGTACCTACCTCAAATTATCAAGGCAGCTTGGCAACACCGATTATTTACCAAACCGGTCATTGGAATGTAAACATCGATAGATAGCGTTGACAACAGTCGCTATCAATTAGCAGCGGCGGGAACAACCTTACTGCTGGGAGTCGCCGGCTTTGGTTTTTTCGCTGCGGGCGGCTTGCCCGTCACTGCTGTCACGGTTTTCGTTTTTGTTACCGGTACCTTATCGCTTTGGGTTTTAGTACCGGGCGTTTTATTGCTGGGGACTGCTTTTACGACAGGCTTACTGGTGTTAGTTGGCGTTTTATTTGTGGTTGTCGATTTTGATGTTTTGGGCAATAGTATTTTTTTGACCGGCGCAGCTTTCGATGCTGTTGATTTTTCGGCCACCGCTTTTTTTAGCGTTGTGCTTTTTGCCGGTGCTGTTTTTACAGATTTCAGCGTCATTTTTTTCAATGGCTTTGCATGCTTTATAGTATTTTTTTGCTTAACTATGGCTGTTTTGCTGCTTGCGGGTACAGGGCTGGTTTCAGGTAGTTTTGGCGCATCCGCTATTAAAGGTTGGTCAACCTTGACGGCTATTGGAGTAGGCGTAGCTGATGTTTTGTTAATCAACGGCATCAGTACAGGCTTCAAAAATTTGACGATCTGTACCGGCAATGAACTGGTGAAGTGATATTGACCGGCATTCGGGCCTTCGACATAAGCAGTCATTACGCCATAAAAATGCTCACCCAGGAAAAAAGTAAAAACGGCTGCACGGCTAATAAATTTAGATTCTATCAAGCGGCCTCGTTCGCCCCACACCTGCTTACGGTGATCACCGGTTCCGGTTTTACCACCCACCACCAATGGTTTTCCGTTAACATCAGTATAAACACCTCTAAGCCGTGAGGCCGTGCCTTCCTCAACAACACCTGCAAGTGCGCTACGAGCAGAGATAGCCACTTCGGCGGGAAAAATACGCTCGCCTTTTTCGGCGGATTTATTCATAACCGTTTCATAAGGAGTATTTTCGGCAAAATGCAGACTCTCAAAGCGAACAGAAGGCATTTTGACACCATCATTACGTATGATGCCCATCAGTTCTGCTAATGCGGCCGGTCTATCGCCGGAGGCACCGATGGAAGTTGCATAAGAAGCGGTTAGACGATCAAACGGATAACCAACACGTCGCCAAGCGGCATGAACCTTTTTAAAGGCTTCCTCTTCCAGTAAGGTCATGATACGGCGTTGTTGGCCATGTTTTCTATTGCTTTTTAATAGCCAGCGATATACGTCCAGGCGTTCACGGGTGCTTGCTGCAATCACGTCTTCTTTAGTTGCGCCAGGATTTTTGGCCAAATAGCTGACTAGCCATAACTCCAGAGGATGAATTTTGACGATGTAACCCTGATCTTGCAAATCAAAATTTCTGGGGGAGTATTTATCATACAGCTCGTAAATATCTTCACCATTCATATCGACTTTAGCGACATGTTCGCTTAAAAATTGATTCAGTTGGCTGACATCATGATCCGGATAAATCGCTTGATACAACATGGTCAGCCGTGAAGGTTTTGCCAACACTTTTTGACTGAGCAGCTTTAAGGCTTCCGCAGGACTTTTACCTTGATACTTGGCATAAAAACGTTGCAAATAAACCCGTGCCTCGCGGTCAGCAAAGCGCTCCAGATACTCTTTTTGCCTTGGATCGTCAGGATTATCCAGCCAGAGCGCCATGCCGCCAGGTTTATACATGTGATGATAGACAATATCACGCATCATGCGAATAAACACCAAATTGACAGAATTACGTAACGCATGGCGCACGGTTATAATTCTGCCATTATCTGACTTATCGAAGTTATTGAAATGATGAACGCCGCCACCGGTATAAAAACCTTCGTAAGGACTGGCGGAATACTTGCGTTCCAGTGCTTCATTGAGTAAGTCTTGTAAATTGATGTGTGGTGTGGCTAAAAGGTGCTCTCTAACCCAGGCGGATAAATAATCACGCGGATGAAACTGCAATTTTTTGAGTTCATCTACCGGGCGATCTTTATATTGTTTATGCAACTCAGCAAGAATCTCCAGGTAATGCACCAGGGTTCTCAGTTTGGACGTAGAACCCAAATCGATGCGAATGCCTTCGTTAATATCAAGCGGCTGATCAAAGCTATCGGTTTGAATACGCAGCATATTGCCTTGGTCAGTGCGCTCAAACAGCATAAGACTGTAAACAATAGGCGATAAATCAATGTTGCCACTCAGCATTCTTTTGCCGTAAAGTCCTGCGCTGACTGATTCTTTGGGATCATTCAACAGGCGTAATGCGGCAGTAACCGCTTGCTGGGTCTTGTAATCGAGAGTGGTTTTGGCGGTTAAGTCCAGGCGATCCAGTTCATAGTTGGATTTGGTGCCCAGCGCCTTTGCCAAACGTGTTCTGAGTACGGACTGGGTCTTTTTTTCGACCATAAACTGGCCAGTTACTTTGTCACTATGAGGCAAACGAACCGTTTTGACTTTTAACGCCGCATCGCGAAGCGCTGTAGAAATAACGCCTTGTGATGCCAGCAGGCGTAAATAACTGTCAGCCAGCGTTTGCAAAGCGTTATACCCGCGTCCCAGTAAATAGGAGGGACGCCGTTGTGACAACAAAATACTCAGAACTTGTCGATAGGCTTGCGCTTGTTGCGGGGTAATCTGCTCGGTGGCTTTTAGCGCATCGGCACTGAGTAATCGATTGACTTCAGCAAAGTCGGCACTAAACCAGGCATCCAAACCATCACCCAGACCATGTACTTCACCCACTTTAGGTGTCGCTGCCAACGGCATGGAATTTAAATAAGCGTGAGCAATCTCCCGTCGCATTTCGAGCGTATTAGGCCCCAACAGATAAGCCCGTATAGAAGCGCTGCTCATTTGTCTAAATTTATCGCTCAGCGAATTGGTAAAACCATTCGGTGAATGACGATATTTTTCTATTTGTGTGGCTAAGGTGCTACCGCCCGGTACATTGCCATTCAGCCCAAACTTATGAGCGATCATTTGCAAGCTTGCAAAACCCAAGCGATCCCACTCAACCGCCGGATTGATGGTTACGTTTTGTTGACTCAGCAGCTCACGGTTCTCAATATAAAGTAAGGTATTAAGAATGATCGGTGGAATGGCGGCAAAATCGGGATAGCCATGCTCTGGGTAAATATTGGCAAACACAGGTTGATTGGTACGATCGACAATATGCAGCCCAGCCTGGGTTTTTTCATGGTAAATAGCGAACAAGCCAGAATCCATCAGATCAATCATTTTCGGCGAGGGTTTCGCTTGTGCAGCAATGCTATAGCCGGATTTTTGCAAGCGTTGCAGCATCTCAGGCAAGCTGGCATAGCCCATGCGCAGATCATAAGGGCCGTTGCCAGGATAACGAATTGAGGTACTGGGCCCAGGATCAAGGCTAAAGCTTAATTGCCGACTGATTTCCGACAGATATCGCGCCTGATACTTAGAGGTAGCCACTTCTTCGCGTACCAATTTAACCACCATAAATGCAACGACAACCAATCCTAAGATGATATATATCGTCAAATAATGGCCAATGGATATTCTATCTTTTTGCATGAACGGCTATTTTTCTTAAATCATAACGAGGTTTTTTCATTCAACTGTTTGCGCTGCAAATAATTGAAAGCACCCATGTGTATTGTTTTGGTATCTTAGAGTCAATATAACCCCTCTTATGCCTGGATCAGACATTTAGCTTTAAATGGCGGGGAATAAAAACAGGCTGTGTGAATGAAATGTTTGTAGTCAATTATACTCTATCTTCAAAATTTTTTACTGATTGTGTCAAGTAAAAAAAACAGCGGTGGGAATACGGACAGCACGTAAACCCAGCTATCGATTAATTATAGTCGACTTTCCGCAGCACACTGGACATTACAAGTAGTAAAAAAGCACTTATTTACATACAATAACGGGCTAAATCATTTTTATCGCTCTATGTTAGGCGCGTTCGCCGCCTGTTAGACACACGATCCAATTAAACGTAAAAATCTATGGCACAACACACTATTACGCTGGGCATTCCAGGTTTCACCTACGCTGACCTTTACGATGCAGCACAACTGAAAGCCTTACTGACTGCCTTCGATGCGTCCGTCAACAAGCATGATGCTGAGTTATATCAGAGCTTTATGGCTTATCGAGAATCGAAGGGTGTCGATATGGCACCTGAAACCATTTCTGATCTTCTGGTGCGTATGGCACCTTTTGTTGGCCAGTTTGTTGCCACATTATTCAATGTTACCCAGCAGCATCAGACCCAAAAAGAACTGATACAAAACGAAATGAGCACCATTTTCGCTTACAAACGCGCTGTGGTTGAAAAGCTGGATTTTGTTTTTAAAGGCCAAGATATTGCCAATTGGGACGATGTTGACCTGATAAAAAAACAGTTTGAATTGTTATTGGCTGCTGGTTTTCCTGAAGCCAATCAAGATACCGATCCGGAGCGTCGCGTTGCGGCGGCGGGTGCTGTTATTGGTGGGTTGTCCGCACATTATAAATTGCTGGCCAAAAATAAAGACAGCAGTTACCCAAACGCCGATTTAGTCGCAGAAACATTGCGTAACAAACTCACCGCCAATAGCCAGGCTGGCGATGAATTCAATGCCATTATTGGCCTGCAAGATCCTGCTGAATTTATCGACGGATTGATGAACATCGTGCAACGCTGGAGCTTTCTGGCCAAACACGATCCTGAGCTGACTGGCAAATGGCTGAGCTTCAAATTTCCTGAAAAACGCGATTTCGAACATCTGGTTGAGCACGACATTGTTGATCGGGGTGAATTTACCGCCTGGATGGGTGAACAAAAACACCGTCGTTTCCGTGATGGTTTTAAACTGACCGACCCACGTTTTAATGAACGGCAATCGCTGTCGGAAGTCGATCACTGTATTTATTGCCACGAGCGTGATACCGATTCCTGCTCCAAAGGGATGCGCAATAAAAAGACCAATACCTTCAAAGTTGATCCGCTGGGCGTTACCACCACCGGCTGTCCTTTGGATGAGAAAATTTCTGAAATGCACCTGGTTAAACGCGGTGGCGACAATATCGGCGCGTTGGCCATTATTATTGTCGACAATCCAATGTGCCCAGGTACCGGCCATCGTATCTGTAATGACTGCATGAAGGGCTGTATCTATCAAAAAACCGATCCGGTCAATATTCCGCAAATCGAAACCAACGTGTTGACCGATGTGCTGTTCATGCCTTACGGATTTGAAATCTATAGTCTATTGACGCGCTGGAATCCGCTGAATGTCCAGCGCCCACACATGCTGCCCTATAATGGCAAAAATGCGCTGGTGGTTGGTTTGGGGCCGGCCGGTTACACCATGAGCCATTATTTGTTAAACGAAGGCTTTGGTGTTGCAGGCATAGATGCGCTGAAACTGGAACCATTGCCGGTAGAATTAACGGGGGACAGTAGCACCCTGCCCCAGCCGATTGCCAATTTTAATGACATCTACGAAGAACTCGACCAGCGTACCCTGGCCGGTTTTGGCGGTGTTGCCGAATACGGCATTACCGTGCGTTGGGATAAAAACTTTCTAAAGGTTATTTACCTGACCTTGTTAAGACGGCAAGCGTTTAGGGCTTATGGCGGTGTACGTTTTGGCGGCACGTTAACGATCGACGATGCCTGGACTATGGGTTTTGATCATATCTGCCTTGCCTCCGGTGCGGGTAAGCCGACGATTATTGATCTGAAAAACAACCTCATGCGCGGCATACGCAAGGCATCAGATTTCCTGATGGCTTTGCAATTGACTGGTGCAGCCAAATCATCCTCTCTAGCCAATTTACAGGTACGTTTACCTGCTGGTGTCATTGGTGGCGGCTTAACGGCGATTGATACGGCAACGGAGTTAATGGCCTACTATCCGGTGCAGGTTGAAAAAATACTGGCACGCTACGAAATGCTCAGCAATATTCATGGTGAACACAGCGTTCGCAGTCGTTACGATGCTGAAGAAACCCTGATACTGGATGAATTTTTGCATCATGGCCGAAAAATTCGCCAGGAACGCCAACGTGCTGAAGCGGCCAATGTAAAACCTAATTTTCAGCCTTTGGTTGAGTCGTGGGGCGGTGTCACGCTGTTTTACCGCAAAGGCATGAAAGATGCGCCTGCGTACCGGCAAAACCATGAAGAAATCCACGAAGCATTGCAAGAAGGTATTGCGCTGGCAGAAGGCATGAGTCCAAAGAGTGCTTTGGCGGATGAATACGGCCATTTGAATGCGGTGGAATTTGAAAAAATCGTGCTCGAAGAGGGACGCTGGAATAATTCAGGAAAAATCGTTAACGTACCGTTACGTAGTTTGTACGTTGCTGCGGGCACATCGCCCAATACCATTTATGAAAGCGAATACCCCGGCACATTTGCGATGGACAAGTATTTCTTCCAGCGTTATGAGCCAGAATGGTTGGACGGTGATTTAACGCTCGTGCCTATGGCCGATGAAGCTGCGCCAAAACTGGGCAAGCCTGCACCGTTAACATCGTATCAAAAAGACGGTAAATTCATCAGTTTTTACGGTGATAACCATCCGGTTTATGCCGGTAACGTGGTAAAAGCCATGGCTAGCGCCAAAAATGGTTATCCTTATGTCGTCAAGCTGTTTGAAAAAGAGCTGGCCACTTTAAATTCAGCTGAACAGCCGCAACGCGATACTGATTTAAAAGCCTTGTTTGCCAAGCTAGATGCCGCGTTTACGGCAACTATCGTGGCGATTAACCGCCTTACACCAACGATTATCGAAGTGATTGTCAAAGCACCGCTGGCGGCAGAAAAATTCCATCCCGGCCAGTTTTACCGCGTGCAGAATTTTGAAGCTTTCGCGCCGATTGAAGAAGGCACGGTACTGGCGGCTGAAGGTTTGGCATTAACCGGTGCGGAAGTCGATAAAGAAAAAGGCACTATCTCGTTGATTGCTCTGGAGATGGGGTCATCTTCGCGGCTTTGTGCAACCTGGAATGTTGGTGATCCTTTAGTCATAATGGGGGTAACCGGTACACCTACCGATATACCCACCGGACAAACCGTGCTGCTCATTGGCGGAGGCTTGGGTAATGCGGTGTTGTTCTCCATTGGTAAAGCACTGCGGGCGGCGGGTAATCGCGTCATTTATTTTGCTGGCTATAAATACAATCAGGATGTATTTAAAACCGCTGACATTGTAGCGGCTTCCGATATTATCATCTGGGCGGTCGATAAAACGGCTGAGGCTGTTGCCATTGAGCCAACCCGTCCACAAGATAAAAGCTTTGTCGGTAACATTCTTGAAGCCATGATAGCGTATGCGCAAGGGCAATTAGGCGAACAACCGATTTCTTTAGCCGATGTCGATCATTTGATTGTGATTGGTTCTGACCGCATGATGGCAGCCGTGAAAGATGCGCGTTACGATGTGTTAAAGCCTTACCTGAAAAAAGCGCATCATGCGGTGGGATCTATTAATTCCCCGATGCAATGCATGATGAAAGGCATTTGCGCCCAGTGCCTGTGCAAGCATGTCGATGCGGAGACTGGAAAAGAGTATTTTGTGTACTCGTGTTACAACCAGGACCAGGACTTGGATAAGGTGGATTTCAAGCATCTTAACGCACGCTTGCGGCAAAATACCGTGCAGGAAAAGCTGTCCAATCTTTGGCTGGATTATCTGCTGGCTAAGCAAAAATCGGCAAAGGCGGCGGTACTTTCCGAAAAATAAAAGCACTGTGCCGACGACTCATCATAACGCGCAAGATGTTAAAAAAGTCCACGGAAAGCACAAAAGACACAAAAAGTTTTCGGTAATAATTCTTTTTACGACAAAATATCCACACACTTTTCCGTGTTTTTTGTGCCGCTTAAAAGCGCCTACTTTTGGTTTCCGTGGATAAATAAAAATTCTTTTGGAGGCTTGAGCAGTTACGTCAAGTTAATGCCATCCCCTTTTTAATACGGGGATGGCATTCTGGTTAAGGCTAATTGAGCTTTACTTTAAATGTGACCACACCACTGGCATTCGGTGCCAGCGATCCTGTAAACTTCCATTCAATAGCACCGGTACCGCCCAGTGTATCGGCCGCTGAACACGAAATCGGTGTTGTAGCTGTCGGTGTCGTTTTGGTGCAACCGGTTAAATTAAGCGGCATCGAATTTGCCAAAGCTGAAACAAAAGTAGTGTACGCTGGCGTTGCATCATTCACTGTCAATGAATTAATTTGCGTTGCGCCATTATTGGTATAGGTAATTTGGTATTCAAGAATTTCGCCCGATTTTGCTGCATTGCTGATTTGCCAATTTGGAACACCCACACTATCATCCACAGTAACATTACGTACCCTTTTTTTCAGGTCGAGAACCGTACCCGAAACAGATGTCAAATCCTGTCGCGTGTAACTGGCAGACAAAGCCGATGCCGCACCGGTGTAAACAAACAGGGCTTTAACAGGGACAAGATGGGGTGCCCCAAGCGGTGCGGAAGCTGGAATAAATTCCTTCAGGATCAGACAGATTTGAGCGCCCTCCAGCACGGAAATTGCCGTTGCAACGGTTTGAGTTTCGCCACTATCCAGACTACCGTTACAATTGCTATCCGTATAAAGCACCTCACTCCAACCTGGAATGAGCGGTGATGCAGTCGCACCAGGCAAACTAAACGTAACTGCACCGCCGGTGCCAGCGATAAAGCGATGCGTATACAGCACCGTACTGCCTGCAAGTCCAGTCTTAGCGCCGTCGGTAAGAAGCTGATTGGCAGGCACATCACCGAAATTTAAACCTGAGTAACTGGTATTTACTGCGAGGCTAAAGCTGATCTTGTCCACCGTGACCAGCGTGTAGCCAGCAGGTGTAATACTACCTGCGACATTATTACCGGTTGAAATGTAACCCGACGAATTACTTTGTTCAACACAAACATTTCCAGCCGGTACGCCGGTTGTTAAGAGACTGTAACCCCCTGTGCCATCAGTAATCCCAGTGCTGTAAGTTGTGCCGCTACAATTAGTCAATTTAACGCCAACACCGGCAAGGCCTACCTCAGCACCGGCCTGAAGGCCATTATTGGCTATCCCTCCGCTAGTGCCACTGTCTTTAAAGACAGTGCCAGCAAGAACATGCTGCTTGGTATTAATATAAGTACATGTAGTCGTTGAGCCCACAGTGACATTAGCAGCGGGTATCGTCACCGCACCGGTTGCACCTATGTTAATTGCTGAACTGGTTGGATTGCTGCCCCCCGTCACAGAACAACTACCCGACACAAGCCAGCTGGGTAATTGTGTTTCACTAATGGTGACATCAGTACCAATGGTTGCCACGCCAATGCGTTGAGTGCCTGTTGTGTTGGCATCAGCATCAAACTCTATATCTGTCGCTACGGCTATTGTTGTAATAGATGCCGTTGTCTCATTTGAAGCCATACTGGTCAAATCGGTATCAACATTGGTTAGCACAAAATCAAATTTGCCGGTACTTGCCACTGTATTTTTGATGAGGCGTAGATTGGCATCATTGTCAGTAATCGTATAGCTGGCGGCGTTAATGGCTGTGCCGCCACAGGTTACTGATGAACTGACACTATAGGTTGATGCCGGATTAATTTGCAGGCTAATCGTCTTATTAAGTTCGATTGACTTATCGTTAATAATTTGAATGCCGGTAGGAAACAAAGCCGTACTGTCATAACCACCCGCAGGAATGGTGACGTTAAAGGTTGCAGTGTTCCCTGGAGTGGTAAAATCCGTCCCTAGCACTGCGGTGCCCCCAACGGTTACTGAAACAGTGAGCGGCGTGGCAAGCGTACCGACTACTCGAAGCCGTGGCGTTAAGGGTGTAGCCACTGATTCCAGGCCACTGCCGCTAGCCGCAGAAAATTCGACGACAGGTTTGATGGACAAATAAACTTCGTCGAGGAGATTACCGACAGTAAGGCTACCCCCAGCTGTACTGATCGCTGAGAATTTTATTGACTGGATAGCTGTTGCGCCCGTCCAGGTAAATGCACCACTGTAATCACCCCAGGTACCGGATGTAACGGAGTTACATACATTGTTGGCACCACCAATTAAGCTACCCGTCTGACACGCATTCACAGTCCGCGCTCCAGTGGTGGAGGTAGACGCATCCAGAACCAGGCCTGTCAGTGCTGACGAACCGACGACAAATTGCATTCTATCAGTACCCTGCCGTCCTCGATGACTAAGCCGCCATGTTATATCTTCATTAGCCAGTAAACAGACA
Source organism: Crenothrix polyspora (assembly GCF_900163745.1). Classification (GTDB taxonomy): domain Bacteria; phylum Pseudomonadota; class Gammaproteobacteria; order Methylococcales; family Methylomonadaceae; genus Crenothrix; species Crenothrix polyspora_B. Next base: position 12,062 of record NZ_FUKJ01000027.1, on the reverse strand, counting down.
TCTTGGCTTAACGTACCGGAAGAGTTAGCATTTAACTCGGCAAGTACCTTCCCGGCACGCGGTGCCACCCCATTAAATCCATTAAACCAAAGCTCGATGATGGGGGCTGAACCTTCTGAGCCAAAAGGGGCGCAAGCGCCAAAAGGAGAGGCTGTTGAATCTGATGATACCCACGGTGAAACTGTCGATTGCCCCACCAAACACCATATTGGTGTCGTTACCGATCCGCCCCAATTCAACTCAAAGCCATTGTTAAGAAAACTGCGCTGCACAGCAGCCTGAGCGGGTAGTACCCAGACCATCAAAATGGCGAGCACCAAGCCCGCTAGATACTGTCGACAGAGCCTAAGCCGAGTATAATTTGATTCAGAGCCTATAGTGCTATCAGGACGCGCAATTTTTATTTTATGCATGTGTGGAAAAATTTTGGCAATAGATTGAACATCAAAACATAGCTGTAGTGATAAGGTGATTTTCACAAAAGAATATCCCAAATGAAATCTTATTTATCCACAAAAACCAAAAGTAGGCGCTTTTCAGCGGCACAAAAAACACGAAAGAACATACGTTAAAAAGTTGTGTTATTGCTTTATTTTCGTGCCTTTCGTGTTTTTCGTGGATAATTAACCGGATAACAAAGGCATGTTGTTTCCCAGAAATCGCCTAACCCTGATGACAGGGGTAAACCCAAGGTGTCTTTTGAGTTTTGTAGAGTGACTTTTAATTAAACAGACTCTCATCAAATTTAAAGCGTGCCCGTACATAAAAGCCTTGCTGGGTGTAATCCGTGCCCTTTAAATCGCCGCCGTCAAAACCTTGCAGGTTATAGCCGACCGAGGCCCATAAATCGTTAATAACCTGATAACCGACTTCAATCCCTTCGGAAAATTGTAGGGCATCCTTATCTTTAAGGAGGCCAGATTGCACGGAGACATCAAAGTCCGGCAAAAAATCCCAGGTGGCACGTCCGTAAAGCAACTGAGTTAATCCATTGGCTTTGGTAGTATTGCGCTCCTGCTCACTCCATTTTACCGCATAGCGACCCGAAGCAATCAGATCTCTACGCGGCTGGTAGTTGATATGCGTGGAGACAATATGGCTTTTTTCACGATACGGATCTTTGCCACTTTTTTGTTCTTCCAAGCGATGTTCATAACGTCCCAACGCATTCCAGCGATTATCGTTCACCTGCCGCCAGGCCAGACCAATTTGCTGACGAGTGCGCCATAACTCACTGCCATCGGCGTTGTTTTCCTGTACCGACAGACCATTCCGTGCCAGCAAGCTCCAGTCCTGATTGATTTTATATGCCAATCCCAACGTGTTTAACCAGGAATTACCACTGTCAGCAAACCGGGCTTCAATACTGCCGGTAAGCTTGTAACGCGGATCGGCAGTGTATTCAGTCAGGGCGGTTATCGCCGTGGAATTACTGCCCGGCTGTCCAGCAAAGGCGTGTGTGGTCTCAAAGCCACCACCGACCTTAATCCCTTTAGCCAAAGTCCAGGTTTGACGCAAGCCCATAGCCGCCTGAGCTTCGCGTCCATTAATCGTATCTCTTAATCGGTATTCACTAAATAAGCGGCCATTTTTGGAATACGCACTTTCAATACCAATAGCAGCCTGGTTGTTTTGCTGTGTGGCATTCAACGCGTAAGGGCTATGCAGGGAAGAAATAAACTCATAGCGGCCATAAAGACGGGTTCTGTCATTGAGCAAATAGCCCGCACCTACTGCGAACAAATGTTTGTTGATGTCTAATATGTCCTGTTCAACTTCCGTGTAGACATCCGCCCCCTTTATCCACGGCAATTTGGCAGACAACTTGCCGCGTATGGTTAACAGATCATTAGACGCACCGATTAAAGTATTGCCCAACAAGCCAGATGAACCAAAGCTTTGCTGCCCACTCGCCAAATCCTGATGCACCGCTCGCATACCAAACTCAGCACTGATCATGTCATTGAAAGCATGTTCGATACCGGCTAATAAACCTACGCGCATACCGCCACTATAGCTATCTTTGCTGTAGATGCCCTGCCCGATCAGGCTGTTTTTATTATCCAGTTTGTATTTCAGATTGGCGGTCGCTTCCATGCGACCATTACTGAAACCGGACGTGGGGTTATTATAATTTTTATCAGCATGAATGAACTGGGCACTGGCTTTAAGATCACCTGCGTCATGGCGCAGTTCAAGTCGTTCCGCCCAGCCTTCACCTTCGACACCGGCAGTATTTTGGTTAATATAACCTGGAATATTTAAGCCTATCGAACCGACGCTGCTTTGATTAGAAAAGCCTGTGCCGGTATTGTTTTGACCACTGCTTAGAAGGGTTTTATTAGCGCCGGTATTAGTTCTTGCCACCTCGCCAATCAGGGTGGTTTTTGCACCCAGTTTGACAATAGCCGTACTGCCCATGACTTCGGTTTTTTGCGCCGGATTGTCATCACGCGCATAAGAAGCGCCCACTTCCAGATTATCTGTTATTTTGACACGGGCATCGGCACCACCTTTAAAAAAAGCTTCACCGCCTTGTGTCGATTCAAAGGTAATACGAATAGTACGCTTGTTCAATTTAGCATCTTGCGATGCGACCGGACCTTTAAAGAAAATCTCATGGGTCACCAGATCGATAGAGTAATCTACAAACCGGCTCATGGGTATTGACTCAAGAATCAAGGTGGGCTGGTTTCTATCGCGTACCAGAACCTCTACTTTTTCGCTGTTTTCATACAGCGTGTCCATGCCAGGTACTTTATAAGGCCCAGAAGTGCCATTAGCAGGAATTTCGACGATTTTTTGCGCTAAATTGTCATGGCTCCCCCAGGCATTACCACTAAACCGGCCATTTTCATAGTGGCCACTTAAGCCCGTAGCAGAACGGCTGTACTGGCTTAATTTGCGATCCAGACTATTGTCTGAGGTAGTGAAATCGCCATACAGCAAATAGGATTTCTGTTTATCGACTCGCAAATAGAAGCGTTGTGTAGACTGGGCATCAAAGCTTTTTATCGACGAATCGCCATAGATCGGATAAAACTTGTCCGGCTGTATATCCCTAAATAATCGCTGCCGGGTGCTTTTATCGCTGTCATAAGCCGTAGTCAACAGGTAATCGCCTTTGATAGTGCCTTTAAAGAAGAAAGCGGCGCGGCCCGTTCCTTTCACATCAGAACCTGAGACGGAAATATTGCGTAATTCACGTTCGAAAGCATCGTAAGCGTTAGGAGAATTAACATTGACTTTGCCCGCCTTGCTAAAATTAACCACGCCTTCAATAATACCGGCACCCACCAGAGGGCGTAATTCAGGCAGAAAAGAGATTTTGACCTGTTGTTGTAACTCGCCGGAACTCACCCGAATCATGGCATCTGTAGGATTCCCCGGTGGTAGTAAGGTGAATTCGGCACTGCCGCCTTCCATAAAGGCTTGTGTACCTGGCTCATCTAGATTAAGGTCTTTGTTCACCCAACTGCCATGATCCAGCTCCAGGGTTAACTGTGTGCGAGCGGTTACCGGCACGCCGTTATCATCAACCAGACGAATTTTAATTTTTACCCGCGTTTTATAATCCGCAGCAGCCGTGGCAGGCGCATCGATAACTATACCGCCCGCCTGGCCTGGTGCAATCACACTAAGACCCTTACTCTCTCGCACATTGCCGAATGCATCGACAACGTCCAATAACAACGCATTTTTACCTGGGTGCAAGGTAACGCCGATGTATTCCCAAGCTTCCAGATTTTTATCCGCTAATGTAGATTTTTTACCGACACGCGTGGAAGCCTCTTCCACGCCGTTGACTTTAAGGCGCAAGATAGACCCCATCAGCCCCTTAACCCGGATATTGACAACGTTTACCGGTAAGGTATCACCGTCCTTAAGATCTATAAATCCGCTGCTGTTATCCAGATTTTTGATGACATCTTCCAATGGTATCACCAAAGGCCGATGCGGAGCTTCAGCCTCCAAACGTTGAGCGGCAAGCGATTGAGTGAAATTTGTCGGCACAGCGGTTTGGTACGCGCTATTTTTGGTTATATCGGTAGCACCAACACCATTATCGAGAGTATTGAGTGCTTGTGCCCCCGCAGGCGTTATTACCCCAGCGGAAGGTCGTGACTGGGGATCGGAAATAGCCGTTTCCGTATAACTGGCATTAAAACGCTGGTTTATAATTGCTTCACCGTCATGAATCGGCAGGATGTCCAGGGCTTTATGGCGTTGCTCAACGTCCTGGATAACCGTGTTGGCATTACAGCTGTCAACTGCAAAATCAGCCTTGTGCAGTTCACCCTTTTTAAGATCAACAAAACGGCTGTCGCCTTTGCCAGCGTTTCGATTACTTAAGGCAATCAAGCGTGCGCCTGTTGGCAAAGTGGTGGTATCGAGTTTAAGGACATGGGTAATTGGCGACAAACCGTATAAGCTGTACTTGCCCTCTACATCGGTAACCACCGAAGTGCCGTCCTCTATTAACAAGCGCACACCGGGAACGCCCAACTCCTTATCACCCTGTACTTTATCCGCCTTGCAGTCTTCCAGGTACACTTTGCCGACCAAAAAAGCGTCATCGGAAAACGCCCCACCATTGACGGTGACCGCCCAGGAACTTTGATTAGAATCAAATCGACCGCTAAGCGCCTGAGCGCGATTAACCGAACTTTTATCCAAAGCCGCACCCGCACCGACTTGCAATTGGTACGTCAATTCTATTGAGGCTTTATCGACCCACGTTAAATCCGTTAAACTGAAGTTAAGGGGCGCGCCTGGTGCGCCAGCTGGATCAGCCAGAGTTTTACCGGTACTCCCTACTGAATCGGCAAGCGTGCGATAACGCACCGAACCGGAAAGCAAGCGAAAGCCTCGTGGTAGCAAGTCGGTTACTTGCACAGCATCCAGTGTTGTCCCAGAATAATTGGTCAGGGTCAGGGTATAGGTGATGATATCGCCTAATTCCGCGACAATCCTGCTGCCTTCCTTGTTTAAAAAAATCTGATGATTTCTGGCTGGCTCCATTCGGATAACCTGTGCCGCTGATAATACCGATGCCACCACCACAAGATTTGAAACCGAGTTCTGACCATTCAGACTCACCGCAGACACCGTATTTTGAAAAATACGCTCCGTTTTTTCTAAAACCGGTGCCAAGAAAATACGCACACTAAATTCAACAGTAGCCCACTCCCCCGGCAACAAGCCTTTACTGCCATCGACCAGTTGCACGGCATCAGATGTATCAAAACGCGATATTTTGGAGGATGCACAGGCCGCATTACCGGTATAACTGGCATTTGCCAGTAATGTACCCACTGTAACATGCGGTTGCTCTAACACTTTCCAGGATGTCACCGGAGCCGGATTTTCAAACATACGGAAAGTACAATTGAGGTTATCGGCCAAATGGATATGATAGGCCGGCACGACACCGCTATTGCTTATTTTAACCGTGTAGGCAATATCAAAAGTATTGGCAAGTCCTGCCACAGCGACAGGTTTTGATGCATTTTTTTCTACATCAAGCTTTGGCAGTGGCTGTGACAAAACCGTAGCCGACACCGTAGTAGATTTTGCAGCTAACGACAATGCCCCGTTGTTCATCTTGTAGCTTACGTCAGCCTGATTGGTAATCGCCACAGCCGCTGCCGCAATAGAATGAGCTGAATACCCTGCACAGAACAGCCAAATACTAAAACAAAGGGCAAGTTGCCATAGACCCAAAAGCCTTGTTATTGTTTGTACTGGATTGGAATTAGCAGCTGTATGGCGCATGTTTCAGAAACAGAAATATGGTGAGCTAAAAATATCCGCTGATAGATTCGAAATGGCATGGTTCACAGCATAAGTACCAATGTCTTAGTGTTTGCAGGTAATGTGTTCAATACCGGTTTCAGTATGGGGTTTATTATTTAATTAAGGTGACAGAGCTTTGTTTTTACCAATCGCCTTTGGAACCATTGGCAAAAACAAAGCCAGCCGCGTCACTGGGCAAACGATTATGCTGTTTGCCCAGCGACTTGGTGGTATAGCAGAAAATTAAGGGTTTACTTTAACCACAAAAGTCATACCTGCTGATGCACCTGGAGCCATCGTTGCAATAGGACCACAACTTAAGCCACCTGTATAACCAGCAGCTGGTGCAGCTGGAAGTGCAGCACCTGTGCTACAAGTGAAGCCAGATTGATAGGTGGTAAAGGTGGGTGTACTATCGTTAAGAGTTACCGCCGTTACACTAGCAGTACCTTGAACAGTACCTGTTACTTTATAAATCAAACATTCGCCGGGTTTAGCCTGTAACCCAGTGCTAACAAACGCGCCGTCTGCATTACCATCACAAAGAACATCATTTGCTTGAAGCTTGTCCAAAAGCAATTGACCTATAACAACCGAGACCACATCATTAATGGGGGTTGTTGTACAAACACTTGTACCCTTATCAACAACCGAAATAGTAATGCTATCGCTATCGCCTGAAGCTGCACCAGCAGGGGCGATAATCTTAACTAACAGTTTTTTCGTGCTGCCAATGGCTAAAGACCCCAGCAAATCAGAATGTTGTACCTGGATGCTTGTGCCGCTCTTTGATACCAATAACGTGTCTGTGCCATCAACTACACCGGCTGTACCGCCGTTATCGTGATAAACACTCACACTCCAACCTGTGTTTACACCCGCAATACTGACAGTAAAATCACCACCACAAGACAAGTTGCCGCTGTTGGTTAAATCATGTAGATAAACCACTGAAGCACCTGGAGCAAGTTGACCATTACCCGGTGTGGTTAATGACAATACTGCATTATTGCTAATAGTTACCGCGTCATGTTTTACGTCGAATGCGCCTGTTGCACCTGATACCGCTTTAAAATAAACATCAGTTGTACCCGCCGTCGCATTAGCAGGTGCCGTTACGATGGCGCAGACTTTAACCTGGCCGTTACTGCCAGCCACACTGCCTGTGTTGGTAATAGCACTCCCTGAAGTCGCGCTACACGCTCCATTAGTTGTGCCATCACTGGTTGTACGGAAGCTGACCGTCCAACCTACAGGCATAGTGCCAGCCGAGAAGTTGCTACTGCTACTGTATTCCAAGTTGTAGTTATCCACCGAAGAACCTCGGTTTTTTACGAACAAGTCGAGCGTAGTGGTTGCACCTGCTGCAATAGTGTTGGTGGTGGTTGCCGTAGTACTGACAGGGTCTAAGTTAGGGGCGCTACCGCTGGTACCCGCTGCAGAGTTGGTTACGTCAACCGTAGGGGCGCTTATCGCGGTCAACTGATCAAATACTTTATTAGATTTAGTATTGTCAGCCGCAGAAGTCGCAGTCACATCAACAGTAAATGGCCCTGTTGGGCATGTACCTGCTGAACAAGCGTCAACAGGAATAATTGCTTTAACTACCACTTTATAAGATGCACCAGCCGCCAAAGGCCCCGTATCGGCTGCCGTGCTACCAGCACTATTGCTTAAGGGTGTCACCCCGTCGGCTTTAAAGATTTCAAACGTAGTGCCTGTGGGAAAATTACCTGTACTTAAAGTAATATCAAAAGTATCTGTGCCTGTGCCTGTATTCCAAATATAGTTGTCAAAAACGACGGTTGAACCCGGTGCGGCAGAGGCTGCAGTAACAAGGTTATTACCAGTCGCGCTACTGTCAGGAGATTCATCTGTTACAGCGCTACTCAAGTTGTTAGCAACAACACTATATGATTGCGTTACCGCATAACTTGACGAGTTAGTATTTGTAGTTATAGCGGTTGATCCAGAAACAGTTGCTAAGGTTTCCACGCCATACTTTGCTGTATTACTAGTTTGGCTAATACCAACTGCTGCTGTGGACTTAATACCGACTCTAAATGTTATTGTGCCATTTCCACCTGAAGCTACGTTAGCAATAACGGCTTTGATTGTGCCAGCGCCACTTGTAGTAATTACACTAGCTCCATTAAGTGCTTGATAATCAATATTTGTAGGATCACCAGATGCTGCATCGGTTAAGCCTGTAGCACTACCACTCCAAACAGCCGTACCTGCAATATATTCCATGCCAGCGGTAGTACCTGAACCGATAACATCTTCTAAATACAAGTTGCCTGTCGCACCTGTATTGGTATAAGAGAGGGTATAAATAGCGGTTTTACAACTTGCTACTGAGTAATCTGTACCGTTACAAGCTGCTGGTGAAGGAGCACCGCCCGGTGTACTAATAGTCTTAGTCACGTTAAAAGCTGGCTCTGTTGTTACGTTTACTGTGTCGATATCAACATTGGTTACTGTAGGAGTAAGAACTGATTTGGCTGTAACCGTTGTTGTACCAAAGGCACCTGCAACTGTACCCGCTGGCACTTGCAAAGCAACAACAAACTTATAAGTACCGCCTGCCAATATAGAGGGCGTAGTAAAATTAGCACATAGAGCAGGAGTTGCGCCTGTGCCGCACAAAGGCGTTGCACTGTCTGGTACGCCGTTACCATCAGCATCCAAAAATATTTGCAGGCTACTAAATGTTCCGCCACTTGCACCTACCAGAGGTAACGTGAACGCATCTGAACCATTACCTAAGTTGGTTAAGGTATGTGGCATATAAGCCGTACCACCTGCTACAACGGTTTTAGTGTTGCCGTTGGTCAAATCTAAAGCAGCAACTTGCGTTACTGTGGTAAATACTTCATTAGATAGAATCGTTTTGTTCGCACCAGTTGCATCGGTATAGCTAGCAGATGCTTGGTTAGATATAGACGAATTTGCCGCTGGTGTTGCCGCCTGCGCACTGCTTATCGAAAATATCAGTACCAGCCAAAAAGCTGCGCCCCCTGCGCTAATGAGCCGCAAGAAAAAATCCCATTGCCTGAGCGGTGGTGCGTCTGTTTTATTTATCATAACTTTATTCCTAATGGTTAAAAAAATCGGGTTACCAACTTAAGCTGGGACAAAATGTAGGTTGGGTTGAATGCTTTTCTCAACCCAACATGATTCAATAGTTATCAATGTTGGGTTGCCAAATAGCAGACAGCCCAACCTACTTCAATATCATTATTTTTTGTCCCGCTTTAAGTTGGTAGCCAAAAATTCGATACTGCAAACTGCGTTATTTCCGTGTAATAAAAAATCCTCAATCAAACTGCCTAGCCTGTAAGTTAATGCGCACTTACGTTATGGCAGACATAAATAGGCCTTCAACCCTAACTACCATTAAATTAACGGTGATTCCTAAACTTTTCCTTTATGGCCTTTGACTAGGTAGAAAAAACAAGGCGACTCATTTAATGGCAGTGACTAGTTGGGTAAATTGACCAGCAAAAAGCCTTCTAAATGCTGGTTCGATAAAATGGTGGATTCAACCAATCCTGCTGTATTGGGTCTTTGCGACCGATTTTGCTTAATAGGGTTTCCAGGCAGTGGTAGCAGGAGCTGTGGGTTTTTTTGCCACTAATTCTGCGGGTGACTTAGAAAGTTCATTGATACGCATACGCGCAGTCACTTCTATTTTTTTACCCGCATCCAGCTTGTCGATTTCCCAGCGTAAACCCTGGTATTCAGAATAAGGCACAGCCATCTGACTCTCCTTGCCATCCTTGTCTTTATCGATGCGCATCAAAGGTTCTGCGCCATATTTAATACCGTCGACGCTAGCAAAAACAGATACAGGACGAGCCGATTTGCCCACATATTGCATGCCGAATGGAATCGGCAATGAGGCATTAAGCCCAGCAATACTCGTTTTACTTCGATTGTGGTAAACGGCCTTGTACTGCACTATATCGCCAGGTTTAACTTTATCCGAATTCGAAAAACTCTCTTTACCTCCCTTGTCAACCTGCACTTTTTGACTGCTAAGCGTTACCAGTAACGGTGTTGCTGCTTTGCTTCTATCCGCTGCCTTTTCTTGTTCCCCTGCGGCATAGCCCTGATGAGCAACCAGCATTAAACAAAGACAAGACGCTATTAATCTGTATGTTGTAAAGCTATCGTTTAATTTAATTTTCATTTTTTTACCTTAAATATCTCCCAAAACTAACTGGGCTTTCAGCCGAGTTTACAAACTAAAGCGATATAAATCCGTTAATCAACCCAAGCTCTTATGTATAGCTTTAGCGCCTTTGCCATGAAAATACATGATGCCTAAACACTAAAGTCACTATTTACCAAAAAAGTATAGTTAAGCTTTTCAAAGGTGTTGGAAATTTTATGATTAGCAAGCCGATCAGCTACATTCACGTAGTGAACTGCTTTAAGGTAATTTTTGACAAAGCGTTACCAATAGAGACGCAAGATTTTGTGCCTCTACATTAATTCCACGATGAGATGCTATTTTTGGGGATTATTTCCCACAAATCGCCTAAGTGAGTATTAAGCAACGCTCTATTCAAGAGAATGGGATTATGTCGATAAAGGGTATTGAGGAATAGAACGGTAAGTATTCACTTCCCCCTTATGAAAAAGGGGGAGAGCTTACGAGAAGTGTAGGAAATTTATTTAAAACAATATCCCCTAAACTTTCTTTTTCAAAGGGGGACTGAATGCTTACAATTTCGGCAGCACACAACAGTATTGCGTACTACCTAATTAGTGTCCAACGTATTGGCAGCATTAATAGCACAGCGATTAATGCTGTGCTGCTATGTAAGCGGAGAAGGTTGAATAACCTTCGCTTAAAAACTGATTATTGTAATTTATACAAAACATTGTCACTTTGACCGCCGCCTTCGACTTTTGTACTGCCCTTGTGTTTATCCTGACCAAGTCGCTGTTTGCCAAATTCGGAAATCATTTCTTCCCAGCTAGAATACTTATCATAGGCCTGAAAACCGGCGGCTTTGCGCTGCTGGTAAATTTCTTTAGCGGTCGCAACAATCTCTGCCGGATTTTTCCCATCTACCGCATCCAAAAACGCATCATCTTCTTTGTTGGCATCACGGATAGTCCAAAAAGACACCTGAAACTCCATGCGGTTTTCGGGCGGCAGTTTTTCTTTGATGACTTTGACCGAGCGATAAGCGGTTTTGATACTATGCCCACTGATTTCTTGTCCTTTACCACAGGCGATTAAAGCGGCGCAACTCAAGATGAGTAACAGCGTGGGTAGTTTCTTCATAAATTTAACCTCTAAGTTATGTACCTGTCTATCTTATGGTATTGTTAATTATAATTGAATGTAACGCCGAGTCACCAAACACAGTAGAATGGTGGCCAATTATAAACCTAAGCTAATTTTTTATGCTGGACTTTATCCAATTATTAAAAGGGCGCTACCAGTCTGTTATAACGCAACTGGGCGATGAGTCAACTAAAACGATTTATCAACAGCGCATGGATCAACTGCTGTTAGCTGAAGCCTTTATACGCAAGGGTGAATTGATTGATAGCGCACCTAAAAACCCACTGCAAATTGCCGTTGTAGGCCCCACACAGGCCGGCAAAAGTTCACTCGTTAATGTACTGTTAAATACAACGGCCACCGGTGTGAGTCCTTTGGCCGGTTACACGGTGCATCCACATGGCTTTTGTAACGGTGTAAAATTAATTGATTGCACGGGCTTACAACGTTATTTCGGTCGTTTTCAGCAGCTACAACATTGGCAATTAAACAAAGATCGCCACGACTGTTATTCACTGGCCGAAAGCTCCGGCATCTCCAAACAGTTACCCAACAGTGTGTTGTGGGATACACCGGACTTTGACTCCATAGATTCGTCCAGTTACCGCGAAGGCGTGATTCGCACCATTGCCCTGGCGGACATCGTCATTCTGGTGGTCAGTAAAGAAAAATATGCTGACCAGTCGGTATGGGAACTCATGTCCACACTGGAATACCTGCATCAGCCAACGCTTATTTGTTTAAATAAACTCAACGAAGGCTCCGAATCGTTACTGATTAATTCCTTGCAACAAAAATGGCAACAAGCCAGAACCGATGCCTTTCCTGAAGTGGTTCCCCTGTATTATCAAAAAGACAACATACCGGTTTGGCCACAAGCGCAACAATCGCTAATCCAGCAATTGACCAGTAAAGTCAGCCTAAAAAAACACGACCGTTTTGAAACCGAATTGCTGCAAAA
>NZ_FUKJ01000367.1 GCF_900163745.1 Crenothrix polyspora | reverse complement strand
ATAAACGGACGCATTTTTCAACGCCGCCACAATTTTTCCGACCGCCCAATCGGCATTAGCCATTGCATTCCAGTACGTTAATGAAACCCAATTTTTATTGGCGGGACTGATTTCTGAGCGCGGGATAGGGTTATGCGTTAACCGTTCTGCCATATTGGGATACGCATAAGGAAAATGCCCCGCCTGGATATTGACATAAAAAAACTGCGGCCTGGAAAAATCCACCTGCGTTACGCGAGTTTGAAATTGCTCTACGATGCGCTCTTCACTGAGCCTAAGGCTACCCGAATCGGTACTCGGAAAAACCCGATCATTGATGGCTGTTCGTGCATCGAAATAATCAACGCCAGGGTTTTTCATACCCACCGCTTCAGCGACATCTCCAAATGATTCATCTTGCGCAGAAATAACAGAAAACTGATAACCTGCCGTCCGCAAAAAATTAATCAGCATCATTTTACTTTTGCTGTTAATTAATTGCCGGTTAAAAATGGCTCTTAACGATGTCGTGGTGTAACCGGTATGGCTGTAGGCATATCGTATTGACGCACCTTGCTGGGCCAGTTCGCGCATTGTTGGTGCAACATAACGCTTATTGACCTGTTGCTGGAGTACATCAGAGCGGGCGGTTTCCAGTACAATCAAAACAATATGCTTGCCGGGTTTAGGTGTAACGTCTGCCAGATGGTCTTGCTCTACAGGTAGATCAATAGCATCACCCAAAAAGCCATCCTGATCTATACCATCATGCGGAATATCCAAAGCACCCGGATAAATATTGGCATTGAAAGAAGCCTTGTCTTTGGGGTATGAAAAAATACCAAAGCCATCAAAATCAACGTCAGAGAGCTTGTCCAGTCCGTCACTAATCAGCTGGTAGGATATTTTTTTTTCAAGGCCGTATCTGAAAAAATCGTTATTGGAGGCCAATAACGCCAATACTGGCGTGATAACAATAATCATCACAAACACAATGGCATACTGACTGTGCGCGCCCTCTTTTTTTGACAGTTGCTGTATAAGTTTATTTTTGCTCAGGCTGTTTAAAATATAAACCACACACAAGGTAACCATACAAATAGCACCGGTAAACAGGGCTATTTCATTACTGGCATACACCAAAGCGTCTTGTAGACTGCCACCGCCCAAGCTTTTTATAATTTGCAGATTAATGGTATCGCTAAAATAAGACAATACCTTAAACCGAAGCCCCAGCCAAATACCAACCGAAATGACAATCAGCACGGTGAAATAGTAGTAAATAATAATGCCATGCTGCTTTAGCTTTCCCGCCACAAAAAACCATAAACTGGCTAATGTGCCATACAGCGCCAAATCAAACCATAGCGATAACAAAATAAACGCGATACGCTCGGCAAGCGTTTGATAAGAAAACGGTTGAAGAAATCCGCCGGTAAATAGCGTGTATTTAAAATGCAGAAAGGCAAATTCAAAAAGCTGAATAACAATAACGGCAATTAATACAATCAGTAATCGACGGTAGCGCCATACCAACTCTTCTAGCTTGAGCAAAAACACTATCTATAACCTTAATTCGATAAAATTACTCATAACTATAGTATTTTTTGGAGATTGTTTTTTAA
>NZ_FUKJ01000035.1 GCF_900163745.1 Crenothrix polyspora | reverse complement strand
GTATCCACAACGTGCCGGGCAAATAACCAAATTGCGCCGCCAGGGTTGGCCCCACCAACGGGCCAGGCCCTGCAATCGCCGCGAAATGATGGCCAAACACCACCCATTTGTTAGTCGGCATAAAATCGCGGCCATTATCAAGACGTTCCGCCGGTGTCGCGCGGGTTTCATCAACCATCAACACCGTTGTCGCTATCCACACCGCATAAAAGCGATACGCCAGCGCATAGACACACAATGCTGCGGTGATAAACCACAGCGCATTAATATGTTCGCCGCGATTTAATGCAATACCGCCTACGGCAGCCGCACCCAAAACAGCTATTAATAGCCAGCCTATATTTTTTGTTATGTTATTCATCATTCCGTTCCGATACTGTTTTGTTCTGAACCACGGCATTCCCCTCTATCGCCAACAAGAATTAATCACCTTAACAGGGATTTAATGACGAAATCAATGCCACAAGTCTTTGCATGATTCTGATCTACATCAAATGAGCTATATAGCGTAAGCTTTCTTTAAAAGCCAGGAATCATTATGGTGAAATTTAACGGGAATGGAACAGGCTAACAATGAATACCGACTTTTCCGTGGCGAAATACCGGTTTTAGGGGATTAAAACGATAATATCACCCTGTAGAGACGCAAGATTTTGCGGTTCTACAGGGGCAATCTATATCGCGCTATGGTTTAACAAATCCAGCAACAGGCAACATAGGTATTATTTATAGTACTTGGCATTCTCTTCTTTTTGCGCTGCTTTGACTAACTCCGCTGCTTTGGCTTCTAACATGGCCGGTGTTTCAATCGGTTCTTCCGGTTCCGGTTGTTTGGAGAGTGCTTCAATAAACGCCAAAAACCAGTCCTGATCTTTAACGCTGGCCATATCAGGGTCGTGGGTAATATCTGCAACATCTGGCAAGCTGGCCCTATCTTTGGAGTTTTGCAAGGCTTTCTGGCACGCTTCGTTATCGCCGCGCAACCCATGAATACAGGCCAAATTGTATGATGCCGTGCCTGCCTGTATGGCATTGGCGCGTTCAAACTGCTTTTTGGCCTGGTTGTATAAATCATCATCAGGAGCGGCATTTTTAAGACGTGCCTGATCCATATAAGCAACCCCACTATCGATGGCTGCCGCCAAATACTCCGGCTGAATCAACAAACAAAAATCAAACTTGCTGACAGCATCCTGATACAGCTTGATGGCCTCATCACCGGTTTTGGTTTTTGCCTGATATAACAAGGCCGCGCCCCAATTGTATAAAGCCTGGGCTCGCATAGGGTCATCACGGACAATGTCGGCAAAAGTCTGGCAAATATGCTTGTACAATTGATCGGCACTACCGCTTTCGTCTTTGCGTGCCTGGGTGATCTGCTTGATGGCCGTTTCCATCTTGGATTTTTTCTGAAACGATGCGATCAACGACATACTGTGTTCTCCTAATTAAGTGAGTGTGTAGATAAAAGCATAGGATAACAGCTCATTGCAGACAACAAGATTAAAAATATTGCACCGCTTGCGTGGTTTACACCCAGTAAGTCTTAAGCTTCATTTTGACAGTGTTTTCCTCAAAGGCTCTGGTGGCATGTAGATATTATCTAAATCGGCATCCATTTTTGAGGCGAAGGTTTCAACCGCTTTCAGGGTTAATTTTTTATCGCCACCTTTGGTTTCTACCGTATAACTACCGACCAGGTTACCACTCTTGGCGTTAACCAAATGTCCCATCAAATACGCGAATAAAAAACTGGGTTTATGCAGCTTGCCGACCAAAACATAATCAGCCCCCGTTTTTTTAGCCAGTTGTGCAGCAATATCACCATGATCAAAAAGATAGCCAACGCCGCCATTGGCTTCATGCTGACGGCTTAAGTCAACAGGGATAATGTTATACCCTGCCCGTGTTAGCTCACCTTCCAACATGGGTTTTATGCTGGCTGTTCTTGCAATTTCCGCAGGTATTCCGGGCGCAAGGGTGACATCACTTAATTCAAAATCCAAGATAGCAATGCTTGTTTCAGCACAAACACCCACACTGATCAAACCTAAAAACACTGCACCTAATATTCGACACAATTCTTTATTTTTTATAGGGCTAAACGTAAATATTGAGAAACTCATAAGACGGCCACTCCACAGTTGAGATAGTTTTTAGGAAAAATGCAGTATATCCGAGAATCACAAGACGGATAATAAATACTACAAACTAATGCAAAGTCGGTGAAACCTGCTCTACCGGTATCTTTAAAATCCATGCGTCATTCAAAACCTTTACCCACATTAAAGTCCAATTAACCAGTAATTCTAAACTTGCTTTCTTTATTGCCCTCGGTTACAAAAAACATAAACAATGCGTTAGATAAAATAGCTGCGCTTATGAAGTAATTAACAGCTTGATTATAAAATGGGAAATATTAAAATAACTATTATTTTTTCAATGTGTTTAGATATTTTTTAAGTCTTTGTTACGCACTTTGTCTAGTTATATGCTACTCTTTAGCTGTGTTTTCAGATGATTGGTGTTAATTTCAATCAGTTTATATTAAAGTACGACAGGGTTAAAATGTTTTGCCCTGTCTGTATTTTTAATGCTACCATTGGTAGCGGTTAAAGTTTGAGCCGACTTTGCCTTTACGGAGTCGGGTTTTGTAAAGCCAATCACAATTGGCGATTTTTAAGTTTATAGAGTGTAATATGGCAGATCCAGTTGTAGGTACCGTTAAGTGGTTCAATGATGAAAAAGGTTTTGGATTTATTGAACAGGAAGGTGGCAAGGATGTATTTGTTCATCATAGCGCAATTATCGGTACTGGCCGCAAGACCTTGCGGGATGGTCAAAAAGTAACGATGCAGGTAACCCAAGGCGAAAAAGGCCCACAGGCTGAAAACGTAACACCAGCGTAATACCCTAACAAAATGAACCCAAAAGCATTCTGTCTTTTGGGTTCTTCCGAGTTAGCAGCTTTTAAAGCAGGTTACGTTTGTGGGTTTTGAATAGCTTATCATTATCTGATAAGCTATTGATTCGCTCGATGTAAAATAATGGCATCGACAACAGTTGGGTCAGCGAGCGTTGAGGTATCACCTAAACCATCCAGCTCGTTTGAAGCGACTTTGCGCAAAATGCGGCGCATAATTTTACCAGAACGTGTCTTTGGTAAAGCCGGTGTCCATTGAATAATATCCAAGCTGGCAATAGCGCCAATTTCCTGGCGCACCAAATTAATGAGTTCTCTCCTCAATTCCTCTGACGCTTGCACACCCACATTTAAGCTGACAAAGGCGTAAATACCCTGTCCTTTAATGTCGTGAGGATAACCAACAACAGCAGCCTCTGCCACATGCTGATGCAGTACCAATGCACTTTCAATTTCCGCCGTGCCCATTCTATGGCCTGAAACGTTAATGACATCGTCCACGCGCCCAGTGATCCAGTAATAGCCTTCTTCGTCGCGACGCACACCATCGCCGGTAAAATAATAGCCTGGATAACTTTTAAAATAAGTATCGATAAAACGCTGATGATCGCCGTATAGGCTGCGGGCTTGTCCTGGCCACGAGCAGCTTAACACTAACACACCATCAGCCTCCCCTTGCAGAACATTGCCTTGGCTGTCCAGGATTTCAGGTGTGATGCCAAAAAAAGGTAACGTTGCCGAACCCGGTTTTAATGGGGTAGCACCAGGTAAAGGCGTAATCAATATACCGCCCGTTTCTGTTTGCCACCAGGTATCTACGACAGGACACCGTGCATCACCAACAACATGGTAATACCATTCCCAGGCTTCAGGATTAATCGGCTCACCGACACTGCCCAGTATACGCAAGCTACTGCGTTCGGTACGGGTGACGAACTCATGGCCTTGCGCCATCAGGGCCCGAATGGCCGTGGGGGCGGTATAAAAAATATTGACCTGATGCTTATCGATAATGCGCCAAAAACGATCGGCTTCGGGATAAGTCGGCACACCCTCAAACATCACGGTGGTGGCACCATTGCACAACGGCCCGTAAATCATGTAGGAATGACCGGTAATCCAGCCAATATCAGCAGTACACCAATAAATATCACCGTCATGGTAGTCAAAAACATATTTGTGGGTCATCGCGGCATACAACAAATAACCACCCGTGGTATGCAAGATGCCTTTAGGTTTTCCGGTAGAGCCAGAAGTATAGAGAATAAATAGCGGATCTTCGGCATCCATCGCTTCGGCTGGACACTGATCAGAAGCACCTTGCATGGCCTCGTGATACCAAATATCCCGACCGTTATGCCAGACAACATTTTCGGTACCATTTTTGATGACGATAACGCTTTTAAGATCGGGGCAAGCCATAGCGGCTTGATCGACATTGGCTTTAATGGCAATGGTTTTGCCGCCACGATGGCCAACATCCGCACAAACCACATATTGACAATTTGAATCCAGAATACGGTCTTTTAAGGCTTCAGCAGAAAATCCGCCAAAAACAATGGAATGTACCGCACCAATGCGGGTACACGCCAGCATAACAACAGCGGCCTCGGCAATCATGGGCAGATAGATACACACGCAATCGCCTTTTTTGACACCTTGTGATTTTAAGACGTTGGCAAACTTGCAGACTTGTTGATGCAATTCACGGTAAGTGATTTTTTTATCGTGCGCAGGGTTATCGCTCTCCCAGATAATAGCCACCTGATCGCCGCGATCTGCCAGATGGCGATCAAGGCAATTCTCACTGACGTTGAGCTTGCCGCCTTCAAACCAGCGAATATGACCTTGGCTATAATCACAATCCATCACGGTTTGCCAGGGTTTTTGCCAGGTTAAAAACAGCGCTGCCTGTTCTGCCCAAAACGCACCAGGTTCGTCAATGGAACGCTGATACAGGGTCTGGTAGGTTTCTTGATTAATGTGTGCATTATGGGCAATATCAGGCTTTACATCATAAATTTTAGCGTTTGTCATCGGCTTATTATGGGGCGGCTGTTAGAACTAAGGTAGGTGAAGATATTAGATTTTCAGTGCAATGGCACGACTATTTTTTAGTACGGATGGATCCCAATGTGCAATTGCCCAGTTAATCAGTTCCGTTGTAGGGGCATTGTACAACTCTGCTGGTGGATGTTGCTTTAATAAGTCCAGCAATTTAAAAATAACCTGCGTAGGTGTTTTTAACTCGACCGACTGCGCCCCTGTTTGTTTACTTAATTTAAAACCCTTATCATCGGTAATAATCGGTACGTGCAAGTAGTTTGGCGTATTTAATCCCAGAACTTGCTGTACATAAATTTGTTTGGGTGTCGAATCAAGCAAGTCCATGCCACGCACGACATGATTAACGCCTTGCCGGTCATCATCGATCACCACGGCAAACTGATAAGCAATAATATGGTCTTTGCGTTTTAAAATAAAATCGCCATGCTGCGTAGCAAGATGGTGGCTAACCACACCTTGCAAACGATCATCAAAGGAAATCACACGACCATCGGTTTTAATCCGTAATGCGTGGGGTGCGGAGCAGGGAAATCGATTGTTACGACACGTATTAGGATAAACAACATCGATTGATGCGTTTTCTGTTAGGTTGGCAGCAATGGTCTTGCGGCTGCACGTACACGGATAGATACGTTTATCGCGTTGTAATATGGCAAGCACATCGTGATAGACATCCAGATTATCACTTTGAAAATAAACGCTGCTGTCCCACTGTAAGGCAAGCGCGTCCAGTGTTTTTAAGATGCTATCGACAGATCCGGCGGCATTGCGGGGTGTATCAAGATCATCAATGCGCAACAACCACAGACCTTGCTGGGCTTTGGCATCCAAAAAACTGGCAAGCGCGGTATATAGGGAACCTAAATGCAGAGAGCCGGTAGGCGAAGGCGCAAACCGGCCAATATAGGGACGTTTGTCAGACACGACAAACAGTTAACCCATTTGTTTTTCCCGAATTTCATCCAGTGTTTTGCAATCGATACACAAACTGGCTGTCGGCCTGGCCTCTAATCGACGTATACCAATATCGATACCACAGGATTCGCAAAAACCATAATCACCTGACTCAATTTCTTTCAAGGAATCATCGATTTTTTTGATTAACCTGCGTTCCCGATCACGGGTTCTTAATTCCAGACTAAATTCTGATTCTTGGGTAGCACGGTCATTAGGATCAGGAAAGTTAGCCGCATCGTCCTGCATGTGATGCACAGTACGATCAACTTCTTTCATCAATTCAGATTTCCAATTATTTAGAATAGTCTCAAAATGTTTTAATTGGGCCTCATTCATATATTCTTCGCCTTCTTTTTCTACATAAGGCTTAAAACTGAAAGGCGATGCTATCGGTTTAGCATTCTCGGTCATCCATTAACTCCTAAAAACAAGGTAACATAAAAAACAGCGCCTTTTTAGCAGAATAGTCTAGTGTTAGCAAGAACTATTGCGATAATTTACAGCTACTCATTATAAAATAATGCCTAACGCCCATTACGATGGCCATTGCTGGACTTTCAGAACAGAAAAATCTTATAACTTTTGCTCTGTAAAGCACTAGTAACGCCTATGCTTGGCTTTTCCACGCGGCACACTACTAATCGACCGAAAACTCACCAATTTTTGTTCTTCCTCGTCCCAAAGATTGAGCCAGAGTGACTGAAAACTTTTACGCAGGGTGAGTGGCGTAACATCTTGTAATACAGGTACTTCGTTGTAACAGCGTTGTAGATTATAGTTGGGGATATTGGCTCTGACATGGTGTATATGATGCAAACCAATGTTGCCGACTAGCCATTGCAATACGGCAGGTAATTGATAGTATGAGCTACCTTCCAGGCCGGAGCGCGTCAAATCCCAATCGTTAGTGCGCGACCAGTAAACATCTTCATATTGGTGTTGAATATAGAATAACCACGTACCAATGCTCGCAGCCACCAGAATAGTGGGGAATTGAATCAACAGATAATTCTGAAACCCTACGGTCAGGCTCATCACGACAATGAGTATAGTAATTGCGGTATTGGTAAAAATAACACTGAAGTTTTCACGTTTTTTAGCACCAGGACTCGGAAACCGATGCACTATCAAAAAAAGCACCAGTGGCGTGATACTGAAAAGCACTAACGGATTACGAAAAATTCGGTAGGCAATGCGTTTAGGTCTGGATGCGGATAAATATTCGTCAACAGTCAATGTCCAAATATCACCTACGCCACGATTGTCTAAATCCCCAGAATTAGAGTGGTGAATGACATGGGTACGTTTCCAGTCCTCAAAAGGTGTGAAAGTTAATATGCCGACCATGTAACCAAATAAACGATTCCCCATTCGGCCTGGGAAAAATGCACCGTGGCAGCAATCGTGAAAAAGTACAAATAATCGTACTAAAAAGCCGGATGCCGCGACCGATAACAATAGGGTTATCCAGACGGAAAAACCTTGTACCACGCTATAAATCATTAATGCCCACAGGCCAATGTACGGAATGAACGTATTGGTTATTTGGTACAAGGCCTTTCGATGGTCTGGTTTTGCATACAGCGATAACGTCTGGATCAGTTCTTTTCGATTAAGTGGGTTATTTTCGGCGCCGGTTGACGCTGTTTCTGGACTGCTTAATTTCTGTGGCATACGAAAAAACGAAGTGAAGTATAAGGTGTAGCGGCGCTTTTCGTTAGGCAAAGACTATCCAAATCCAGCTATTCCCGTTCATGGTCTAACTATGTTGATTTTAAACACATTTTATTTTTCGCGCTCG
>NZ_FUKJ01000182.1 GCF_900163745.1 Crenothrix polyspora | reverse complement strand
CAGCATGGTTTTGCCGCAAAACAACAAGGGAATACGGTCTGGTTTGCCTTTACTGACTGCCAGACGCATAAAGTTGTACGTTAATACAAAGCCTTTGATGTAGGTTAAATCCTTGGTAAACGGTAGGCCCTCCGGTGTACTGCCCCTAAATACACGACTGCTTAAGGTATAGCTTTCATCTTCGCTCATGTCCCTTTCCCGAAAAAACTGGAAAAGATCCATAAAATTCGCACCTTCTTCAACCAGGGTAATGGCGCGTACCCGATTAATCAGGCGCATCAATCGATTGGGCGTAGAGCTGAATGTCAGTATTTCCATCAGCACAGCAAGGCCTTCCTGGGTCACCGTGGCAGAAGGTGGACCTTTGCCCAGAAAGGTGCAATAGGGTTGTGCCAGGCCATTCAGGGTGGTGCCTAAATGCACCCATATCTCGTGGACTTCAAGTACCCGTAAATCCCGCATGTTAAACAAGGCATCTGCGCGAAGCTTGATGTAATCGGTGCCTGCGGCAGCATCCGCCAAAATGCCGTCACTGAGCATGGCACGCAGGCCATCACCAGGAAACAGGGCTTGTATTTTTTCATTCAAAATAGCGACCGCATCTTGCGCGGTGATGGTTTTGGCTTCTTCAGTAAGAAAATCCAGTTTAAGCAGTTGCAGTAAGGTAGCTTCCATCATGCTGCCTAAATCTGCAATGGTAGGGTCGCCGACATGAAAGACATCTTGTGATGAACCGTATAGCTCCTGAGAAATATTGGAAAAAACCGGGCTGCCTCTGCCGGTGAGCATGTCAACAACATCCTGGTATTCACGGCAAATGCGCCGCATGATGACGCTCAGCGGATTGAGCTGCCCTAACTTGCGGACAAGGTCACGTTCGATTTGATAAAACTCATATTTCTTTTCGGCGGGATCAAACCCTAAAGGGCGGTTTGCATAGTATGCCGCGTCAACAGGCGGAAGGTTTTTGCACTGGCCATTAAAAAAAGCCTGCTTAATGCCATCATCCCATTTGATGGCATCCAGAATGCGGATGGGTTGCTGGGCTTTGACAATGCGATCCGACAAGGTTTTGACTTCAATTAAATAACTGGAAGGTGATTTAGCAATTTTGTTAGTCATGGCGATAGGGAGTAGCGTTAACGCAATGTAAGTGTTAGCGGCTATGGTAACAGAAACTACCTACTTTAAAGGGATACAGTGATTTGCGTGCCGAGAGATAATTAGAAAATCAATATAAATATCTTGTATTTAAGATTAATTTAAGATTAAACGCAGAGAATCCGCCTAGAAGTTGGAGTCAGTTATTACGATAAGGAAAGGATCCCAGTGGTCAGGTCGGTCTGGTAGCGCAGCTTGAAAGTGGATGCGCTGTCTCCTAGTAATGAAATAAATACCTCAAGAAGCCGTTAATTATGAATCAGTCACACTTAAAAAATCTCACTCACGGCGACGATATTGTCTCGTCAAAACGCAATTTTTTGAAAAACATGGCATGTGGATCGCTTTTAACCCTTGGAGGAGGATTGCCTGAGATTGCCAAAGCATCGGCTTGGAGTTTTCCATCTAGCCGGTCTGTTGCGTTTGAAAATGTGCATACTGGCGATAAGCTCAAATTGACTTATTTTGAAAATGGCAGATATGTTAGAGGGGCTCTGCACGAAATCAGTTATGCGTTGCGGGATTATCATACTGATGATGTCTACCCCATAGACCCTGCATTGGTTGACCAGTTGTATGACTTAAAAAACACGCTGGGTATTAGCAAACCTTTTCACATTGTCTCTGGTTACCGTTCGCCGGTGACCAACGCCAATTTGCGTCGCACACATCGCGGCGTGGCACGACATAGCTTGCACATGGAAGGCAGGGCTATTGACATCAAAATTGAAGGGCTTCGTACAAAAACCATACGCGATGCCGCGCTCAGTTTACGTAGTGGTGGCGTAGGTTACTATCCGTATGCACAATTTGTCCATTTGGACACTGGGCAGATTAGAACCTGGCGTAAATAAGAGTCGCGCTAAATCAAGTTAATCACTTAAGTTCCAAGCTCGTCTTAAGGATGAGCTTACTTAATTTCACACATGTTCATAAGTTGTTATGGTGAATGACTGCCAGTGTTGGTGACAGTCAATTCGTCGATGACTTGGGTTATTGCATTAATTCTGCCGGTCTGGGATCTATAGCCGGTGGAGAAACCGGAGCAGAGAGTTGAACGTCTATTTTCTTTGGCGGAATAAAAATCACTTGATCAGATAAATCTTCCGGTTTTGTCAATGCCGCCAGTAATGGTGGATCACGGTCGTAGATGTCGGGGTAAAACATCAGGTCACCATTCTCAGTAGAAAATGAAGTGCTGTAGAAAAGCAATACGGGTATGGGTTTTTCCAGCGCCACTTCCTGCATCGTAGTATTTTTCATCGCCTTTTTAATCGCCTCCTTGCCCCAGCCCTTTTGATTTTTAAAGACAAATTCCGCAAGCCTTTCAGGATTTTCAACACGCACACAACCGTGGCTAAAATCTCTTCTCGTCTTTTTGAACAAAGCTTTAGACGGTGTATCGTGCAAATAAACATCGGCTTTGTTAGGGAAAATAAACTTTATTTTACCCAATGCGTTGCCTTGGCCGGGGCGTTGCCGCACTCTAAAAACCCCGCGTTTAAGTTTATCCATTGCCAGTGCATTTAAGGGGACTGTCTTGGCTGGATTGCCATAATTAGCAACAACTTCCATGTTTTGTTTGGCCAAAAAGTTTTTGCCGCCAGACAGCTTGGGTAAAATTTCATCTTTTAAAATAGATGAGGGGACATTCCAATAGGGTAGAAAATTGATAAAGCGCATGTCGGCCATGAGCACTGGCGTTTGATTTTTTAATGATTTACCCACCACCACATTGGTATTCAATACCGTGGGTTGCTCTGCTTCAATGTCATCAAATGCCCATAACTGAAAGGCAGGAATATTGACGATGACCGCTTGACCTGGATTAAATTCGGGTAACCACCGAAAGCGTTCCATAGCCAGTTTGATTTGTGTGACCCGTTGCTCCAGCGGTACGTTGATAGCATCGGCAGTGTCTTTATCCAAAATACCTGTTGCTGTTAAGCCATGGCGATGCTGAAACTTTTTAACCGCTTCCGCTGTTTTATCGGTATAGAGAGTTGTGTTGACATTTTCAGCTGTTTTTTCTTCAGGCAAATCGCCTACGGCCATCAAAAAACGTTGTAGCTCTGGCAGCTGCGGATAATCACTGCCAGGACGAAGGCTTTTTTTAATAAACAATTTAATGGGCGGCGTGGTTTTAGCCAAATCGGTGTAAGTTGCGAGTGCCTGCTTTAATTTTGCATATTGCTTTAGCTTGGGCTCAACTTGCGAGGGTAATTGTGCAATCGTGCCTGATGCAACACTATTTTTGATTAGCGCAGGCAAATCCAATAACTTTTTTTGCCGTGGTTTTAGGTTAAAGTTAAGCGCCTTAGGGTCAACTGTGCCATAGTGTAAATCGTGAGCAAAGCGCAGTATCGAAATGCTCAGGGCGGTATCATACAAAGCAAGTTGCAAATAGGCATCGGTATTTAAGCTCAACACAGCGGGTAATTTTTGTTGCAGCACATCAACATCGTAATTCGCTGGATTAAGGCCATGACTTGCGGCGCTGGCTAATAATCCAAGCGCATCATGAATATTTTTGCTGGCATTGGCATTGCCTAACCACAACAATTGGTTGCCTGACAGCTTATAAAGTGCGGTAAGGTCTTCAGCGCGATTTGGAAAACTTGAGCGCATCAAATAAGGATTTTGCTCTGCCGCGATTATGGTGTTGATTTCTTTGCCAACGCCGACTTCTGAGAAAGCTTGTTCTTCAGCCTGCACAGGGTGTATCAGCACGCTTAAGAGAAAAAATATTAGCAACCGCTGAGTATCCGGTTTTTTGTTGGTTTTCACGTTGTTTCTCGTGTGCGGATAGAATAATTCTGTGAAGTTAAACATTTTTAGTCTCAGTTGTTATTATTACCCTGAGTACTCGTGTTTGCCACCAAGCTACTGTGTAGCCTGATGTCGCCAAAAAACCGGGAAAACGGTTGTTTGAATTAGAAGTGCTCATAAGATTAGCAGCGTAGTATAGCGGTTATTTTTAGAAAATAATTCATTACGTCATTTAATATCGTTCCTGACCAAAAATTGATAATAGTTGCCATGTTGTACCCCTATGAGTATAATAGACGCTTAGGTAGTGAGATAGAATTTTAGGCGCGTAGCTCAGTTGGTTAGAGCACCACCTTGACATGGTGGGGGTCGTTGGTTCGAGTCCAATCGCGCCTACCAAAAAAATCAAAGCCTTACATGAGAATGTAGGGCTTTTTATGCCTGTGGAAATTTTCTGCTTTAGAAGCTCAGTTCTTTTTCCGTCATGATTGCATCCGCTAATTTAGCTGTAACTTCCTTGTACAGCGTGCGCGGCAATAAACCATAAGCGACACGTTTGTCGTATCCCCTCGCCGAGTAATCCGCAAGTCGGGATCAGGCCAGATAAACCGATTTGCCTCAGTCAGAACAATCCACGAACGTTCATCATCCAATCCAAGCCGTGATTTTGTCGCAGGTGGAATTTCTACAGCGAGAGCGGGATTTTCAGGAGGTGTATGGGTAATGGGAAGAACCGTTACAACCTGATCGCCCATTTCGTCTTGAGTTACCAGAATCACCGCACAAGGGCGATTCTTCAGCCCCTCTTCTTTGCCACGAAGATGTTCATTACTCCAGAGATATGAATAGTTGATAACCAAACCTGGAATGGGTTGAGGGAATGATGACAAGGCTTATCCAATCATTTCATGGTTAAACACAATACAAATCGGAATAATTCTTGCATGTTGTAAAATATAGCAATGATGCTGTCTAAATATGAAAAGGCATCTCACTATTATTTTCCACAGATAAGCCATTTTACATCCTACGTGTGTAATTATTCCTCAGTATTTCAAGAACTCATTGAACCAGTCTCCCAGATGGTTTGCGAACAAAACCAACAACTTCCAAAGCACCACAATCAAAAACTGGACTACGAGCAATTTGTTACGACGCTACTGTATTTTTTTACCGCATACCCAGGCAGTCTCAAATTATTTATTACCACCCGTTTTAACCGAGGCTTGCTGCCACGGGTGTGATTAAAAGTACGGGGGGTATTGTAAAATAAAGCACTCCTTGTTACTGTAAAACG
>NZ_FUKJ01000307.1 GCF_900163745.1 Crenothrix polyspora | reverse complement strand
CCCATGGCACGGCTACTGTGCATGGTGATGTCGCAGAAAGCCATGCTACGGCAGCGGTATTTGGCAATCATATACCCATCAGTGCGCTGAAAAGCTTCACTGGCCATACCTTGGGCGCGTGTGGTGCGCTGGAGGCGTGGGTGGCGATTAATATGATGAATGAAAGTTGGTTTCATGCGACGGCCAATCTTGAAAATATTGATCCGGCCTGCGCCCAGCTGGACTATATTAAGGGGGGTATTCGTACCCTAAATTGTGATTATGTCATGAGTAATAATTTTGCTTTTGGTGGTATAAATACGGGGCTGATTTTTAAACGGGTAACACAATGAGGATGAACAATGAAAAAACTTTATATCGTGTTGGCATTATTGATGATGGTGGGCTGTACAACGACCGGTCATTTTAAGGTACCTGAGGGTTCCAGCTTGTATATCTATAAAAGGCCACAACCGGTTGACATAACAGCGAATGGCACAGTAACGACTAAGCCATTTTTCTGGACAGCAGCCGGTGTGCCGCCTAACGGTGGCATCCCTTATCGTTTGGAGCAAAATGGACAAGTGCTTAAAGAGGGTAGGTTGCGTACAAAATTTCGCGTCGTGTCACTGTTTTGGCCTCCCCTCGCGCCTATCTATTGGCCTATGGGATTTAATCCTGATATTACTTACGACCTGATTAACGATACCCAGGAATAGTTTTCCTAAATCAGTGCTGTTTTGCCTGGATGATCTCATTTAGGGATAAACCGTTCATGGTGAGTTTATCGCACCATGAACGGCGTATCGAATTGATTAAGCTTTAGGCCGCATGTGCGGAAACAGCAATACATCCCGAATCGACGGTGAATCAGTAAATAGCATCACCAAACGATCGATACCAATGCCTTCCCCTGCGGTTGGCGGCATACCGTGTTCCAGCGCGATGATGTAATCGGCATCAAAGTGCATGGCTTCATCATCACCGGCTTCTTTTTCTTCGACCTGTTTTTGGAAACGTGCAGCCTGATCTTCGGCATCGTTCAACTCGGTAAAGCCGTTGGCAATTTCGCGGCCACCGACAAAAAACTCAAAGCGGTCGGTGACATGCGGATCAAGATCATTACGTCTAGCCAAAGGGGATACTTCTACCGGATAGGCCGTAATAAACGTCGGTTGCATCAATTTACTTTCAACGGTTTTTTCAAAGATTTCAATCTGGATTTTGCCAAGGCCGTAACCGTCTTTAACCGGAAGGCGCAGCTTTTCAGCGACAGCAACCGCAGCTTCTCGCGTGGCAAGATCGGCGGCGGTCAATTCAGGATTAAAATACAGAATCGAATCCACTACCGTCATGCGCTGGAACGGTTTACCAAAATCGTATGCTTCGCCTTGATAGGTGATAACGGTGTGGCCGACCACTTCTTCGGCAATACCGCGCAACATGGCTTCGGTTAAATCCATCAGGTCGTGGTACTCGGCGTAAGCCTGATAAAACTCCAGCATGGTGAATTCGGGATTATGGCGCGTCGATAAGCCTTCGTTACGGAAGTTGCGGTTAATTTCAAATACACGTTCAAAACCGCCCACTACCAGGCGTTTCAGATACAGCTCAGGCGCAATCCGCAAAAACATATCCATATCCAGCGCATTATGATGCGTGGTAAACGGACGTGCCGTCGCGCCGCCTGGAATCACTTGCATCATTGGTGTTTCCACTTCCAGAAACTGGCGGTCAATCAAAAACTGGCGAATATAGGCCACAACTTTTGAACGGATCAAAAAGGTGTTGCGCGATTCCTGGCTCATGATCAAATCCAGGTAACGCTGACGGTATTTGATTTCCTGGTCGGCAAGGCCGTGGAATTTTTCCGGCAACGGGCGCAAGGCTTTGGTCAGCAGGCGAATGCTGTCAACTTTGATGCTTAGTTCACCGGTTTGGGTGATAAACAACACGCCTTCCGCACCGATAATATCGCCGATGTCCCATTTTTTAAATTGTTCGTTATAGAAACTTTCGGGCAGCGTATCGCGGGTGACATACAACTGAATTTGGCCGGACATATCCTGAACATGGCAAAAACTGGCTTTGCCCATTACCCGGCGTGTCATCATGCGTCCGGCAACTTTCACCCGTAATGGTTCAGCTTCCAGCTCTTCTTTGGTTTTATCGCTGTATTTGGCCAGCAATTCCCCCGCAATGACATCACGGCGAAAATCGGTTGGAAAGGCAATGCTTTGTTCACGTAACTCGGTGAGTTTACTGCGGCGTTGTTTGATTTGTTCTTGATCGTCGTGTTGGATTTCGGGCATGTTTTAGTTAACAGATTGTGTATTAATAAAAAGAGTAGTTTTGGTTAAAATCAGCCAAACAGGTCGCTGTGTGAACCAAGCCGAGCCAGAACGAGTGATTCACTGTCAGGTTTTGCGTAGATCAGTAACAAATTGGGCTTAATGTGGCATTCACGAAAATTTTGCATATCGCCTGATAATGTATGATCACAATATCGTTGCGGCAAAAGC
>NZ_FUKJ01000465.1 GCF_900163745.1 Crenothrix polyspora | reverse complement strand
AATGCTGGTTTTTTGAGCCGGTTGGAGTATGGGTTCAGCCGACAACCTGGGAAACTCCGGTATCTGCCAGTTTTTAACGAAGGGCAAAATCTGTTTAACATGTCCTGAATAGCCCATCGATAAAACGATCACCACACCGGCACTGGCCATCATTATCCAAAGTGGCATCCTACTTGGTTTAGCTGGTGAATCCGATTCAGCGTAATGCTGGCCAAACACCCCAAAACTATCGTTATGGTCTTCATCATCTATCGCCATGTCCGGCACGGGCTTGTTATCGGGACTCATGGATACACCTGTTTAACGATGTTGACTGGTAGTGAATATCCTACTTGGCGGTGTACCGGATCGACGGTCAGTTGAAAGGGTTTGCCTGCCAAGATTTGCAATGCACTTTCCAGGGTCATCGGGCCTAAATGACGGTGGACGGCAGGGATAGGTTTTTGCAATAATTGCTGTACGTCGTAGGCCTGGGGCAAGGCGGTAAACTGGTAACCGCTCCGCAACAATAAATAATCCACCGCCGACTGGATATCACTCACTTCTTCCGGCAAGGTGACCTCGATAATGACCTGCAATAGCGCTTGTTGTTCCTTGGACGGCACAGAATTGACCGTGTGGTAACGCCCCGTTTGCAGCCAATATTGCCCCGATTTATAGGTGGTTTCTAAAGTAGCCGGATGACTTTGGTTGGCAGTTTGGCTAGTTGCTTGTGGCCATCGATCTGTGGCTTGGCTATACCGTGGGTGTATGGTGTTGGCACACCCACACAACAAACAGGTAATGGTCAATAATCCCCAAAAGGACGCGGTTTTTATAAAGATTAAGCGAGGCATGTGTTTTTTCCTGTACGACTGTTAAAAACAGTGTGCGGAAAAATCATTAAGGCGGCAATAGAAAACCGTCCTTCCAAATCGGACAGTTTTTTTGATGTTGGTTATACCCTCATTAAGGTTGGGTTTTATAAGTAACCAAAGTATTAAAGGTGCTGCGAGGCGCTGGTTATCGTCTATAATCTCAAACGAAACGGGTCGGACTACATGGCATAGCCGTTTGTGTTTTTGCTTTTTGTTATTAACCACTAACAAACAACCGATAAACACCCTACCCTCGCTGAAAATCTTGGAAACGTAGCGTTAGCGTAGTGAAGATTTTTAGTCCGCGATAGCCGTAGTGCATGTGTTTTCACGAAGCGCTGTTTGCGTAGTGAAAATGCAGGCTATACGACACGGCGTAAAGTCATTTGCGTACTGAAGCCTGAACCCCTTGTTGGGTGAAGGCGAAGGGAGCGAGGACGAATCGGGGCAGCCGAAGGCATTAGTGGTCGCGTGATTTTTGCTGATTTTTCGAGCAGGAGCCCGGAAAAATCTTTCGCAAAAATAGCGACTCCCTTCTAGTTTTTCCCTCGCCAATTCATTGTTATCAGTGCGCTTCGCTTGCGCGAAGCGCACTGATAATGCCGAGTTGACAGGTAAACCTGCCGAACGAATGGCCATCAGCCGCTACGCTGCTGATAAGGTGA
>NZ_FUKJ01000049.1 GCF_900163745.1 Crenothrix polyspora | reverse complement strand
AATATTGGAAGTGCAACAACAATTAGGCGACGGTGTCGCTAGAACGATTGCGATGGGTAGCACAGATGGTTTAAGCCGTGGCTTGACCGTCACTAACACGCTAGCGCCGATTTCTGTGCCAGTGGGTCAAGCGACTTTAGGTCGTATCATGAACGTGTTGGGACATCCCATAGACGAACGCGGCCCTATCGGCGAACAAGAGCAATGGGCTATCCACCGTGAAGCACCCAGCTACGCTGAGCAAGCTTCAGCTACTGAATTGCTGGAAACCGGCATCAAGGTTATCGACCTGGTTTGCCCGTTTACTAAAGGTGGTAAGGTCGGTCTGTTTGGTGGTGCCGGTGTAGGCAAGACCGTCAACATGATGGAGTTGATCAACAATATTGCGACTCAGCATTCTGGTTTATCGGTGTTTGCCGGTGTCGGTGAACGTACCCGTGAAGGTAACGATTTCTACCACGAAATGCAGGAAGCCGGCGTTATTGATGCCGAAAACCTGGGCAATTCCAAAGTGGCGATGGTGTACGGCCAGATGAACGAGCCGCCCGGCAACCGTTTGCGCGTGGCGTTGACCGGTTTGACTATGGCGGAATATTTCCGTGACGAAGGTCGTGACGTATTGTTCTTTGTTGACAATATTTACCGTTATACCTTGGCCGGAACAGAAGTATCGGCGTTGTTGGGCCGTATGCCGTCTGCGGTAGGCTATCAGCCGACACTGGCTGAAGAAATGGGCGTGTTGCAAGAGCGTATTACTTCCACCAAAAAAGGCTCTATTACCTCGATTCAAGCCGTTTACGTACCTGCGGACGACTTGACCGATCCTTCACCTGCCACAACATTCGCGCATTTGGATGCGACCGTGGTATTGTCACGCCAAATTGCAGAGCTGGGTATTTACCCTGCGGTTGATCCGCTGGACTCTACCAGCCGTCAGCTTGATCCTTTGGTTATTGGCCAGGAACATTATGACGTGGCGCGTAGTGTGCAAGGTATCTTGCAACGCTATAAAGAATTGCGTGATATTATCGCCATTTTGGGTATGGACGAGTTGTCTGAAGCCGATAAATTGGTCGTGACCAGAGCACGTAAAATTCAGCGTTTCTTGTCTCAGCCGTTTACGGTTGCTGAAGTATTTACCGGTGCCAAAGGTAAATACGTATCCTTGAAAGATACCATTGCTGGATTTAAGAGCATACTCAGCGGCGAACATGATGCCATTCCAGAACAGGCTTTCTATATGGTCGGTACCATAGAAGAAGCGCTGGAAAAAGCCGCTAAAATGAAAGGCTAACTTTCGAGACACACTATGACCACGACTGTACACGTAGACATCGTAAGCGCAGAGAAAGAAATTTTTTCTGGCATAGCTGAAATGGTATTTGCCCCCGCTGAAATGGGTGAAGTGGGTATTTCGCCGCGTCATGCGCCGTTTATTACCCGACTGAAGCCTGGTGAAGTCCGGGTTAAAACGGGTGAGAAAGAAAATTATCCGTTTTATATTTCCGGTGGGATTTTGGAAGTGCAGCCGCATTTAGTGACTATTCTTGCCGATACCGCCATCAGAGCGAAAGACATTGATGAAGCGGCGGCATTAGATGCCAAAGCCAAGGCTGAAGAAGCGTTGGCGGATAAGTCTGGCAAGATGGATTACGTGACGGCACAAGCACGATTGCTTGAGGCTATGATGCAGCTACAAACCTTGGATAGATTGAGAAAGCGTGGCGGGTAGTTAACGGCTGGTTTTTTGGATTGCAAAGAGAACCCGATAGCGTTTGTTATCGGGTTTTTTGTTTTATGCTCGGTTATCAATCTTTTGTTTTTTGATTTCCGGTGGTTCAATCAGAACTTAGGAAATTAGAATACGGATTTTTTAGAAAGTGTGTATAACGATACAAGTTAATCAATAGGATTGTTATGGCTAAAGTGAATCTTGACGCTCTAATTGCTAGAGAAGACTTCGAAGTAGAAGAAAATAGTAGTTCCGGTAAGAAAAAAGAAACCATTTCTATTGAAGACATTAAACCAGATTCCTTTTTTTTCTCTAATATTAGGAAGCCGGACTTTCAAAGAGAAACAAATGAATGGGATAGTCAGAAAATTTGTGAATTGATAAAAAGCTTTATAGTCGGTGATTTAATACCCGCGATAATTCTTTGGCGTAGTACCGGAGGCTATCTGTTCGTAATTGATGGAAGCCATCGACTTAGTGCATTGTCTGCATGGGTGACCGATGACTATGGCGATGGAACTATATCAAAAGTTTTTTACGATGGTATTATCCCTGATGAACAGTTAGAAATTGCCCAGGAAACTCGAAAATTAGTTAATAAGACAATAGGCTCATATAATGATTTTAGGTTGGCTCTTACGAATCCTGATAAAATCAAGCCCGAAATTGTAAAGCTTGCTAAAAATTTAGCAGCATTAGCCATCCAACTTCAATGGGTTGAAGGTGATGCTAAGAAGGCAGAGAATTCGTTTTCTAAAATAAATCAGCAAGCTGCCCCGATCAATCCAACTGAATTAAAACTTCTTACATCACGTAAAAAGCCAAATAGTATTGCAGCGAGGGCGATTATTAAGGGTGGCAAAGGTCATAAATACTGGTCGCTATTTTCAGATGAATTGCAGTTTGAAATACAAAGTCTCGCGGCAGAGATTAACGAAATTCTGTTTGCCCCTAAGCTACAAACACCTGTAAAAACGCTTGATCTACCAGTCGGTGGCAAATTGTATAGTACTCCGGCGTTACCATTAATCCTAGATTTTGTTAATATTGTCAATGTAGAAACTAACAAAAAAGAAATTTTAGACGACGACACTGGCCTAGAAACGTTAAAAATTTTAAAGGTTGCTAAAAAAGTTGCGCGTAGATTAAATAGCAACCATTCATCATCGTTAGGATTGCATCCAGCAATATATTTCTATTCTCAAGATGGTAGACATAAACCAGCTTCATTTTTTGCTGTTGTTGATTTTGTGATGGAGTTAGATAAGCGAAAAAAGATTGATGATTTTATTGAGGTTCGCAGAATATTTGAGCAATTTATCCTCGAATATGATTATCTAATACAGCAAATTTATCGAAAATATAGGTCGGCCCAGAAAAGTTATCCTCAAATTTCTAAATTCTTTTTAAGGTTAATTGTTGCTTTTAAAGCCGGCAAAACTATTGATGATTCCATAATGGAAATTATGGCTAGCTCTGATTTTAAATATTTAGCGTTGCAAAGTAGTCCACAACAATCTAATTCTGATTCAAAGGATTTCAATACAAATCAAAAAAGTGCTATTTTTATGAGGGAGGCGCTTCAAAATGTGCCCACATGTAAAATATGTGAAGGACTTATTCATAGAAATTCAATTTCTATTGATCATGTACAACGAAAGCAAGATGGTGGTTTAGCAACTTTGGAAAATGGACAGTTGACTCATCCATACTGCAATACAGGATATAAAAATTGATGCAAATAAAGATGTATTGGCAGTGCAATAGGGGGTATTAGCGGCTAGCGTAATACGCCGAATGACCGAAATCAGCATAATGAAATTTGTAAAACAGGTTAACGTTAGCAACAAAATCTAAGCAGGTAACTGATTATGCAAACTACTTTAATAATCGATGACAAACTATTTGAAGAGGCGGCTAATCTTGTCTCTGTGCAAAATCCAAACTTACTAGTGGAAATGGCATTAACTGAATTTATTAGAAACCATCAGCAACCAAAAAAGCGCGATATTAGGGAATTGATTGGTAAGGTAGAAATTTCACCCGATTATGATTATAAAAAATTGCGTAATTATTCAGACCCCAGCTATTTTTGAACCCCTCATCCTAGCCTTCTCCCGAAGGAGAAGGGATTTTAAGGTGGGGACTGAATAATTATAAAATTGCGTGTTGGTGTATAGCGAACAGAATAATGAAATCATCGATTAACCACCGTTTTATACTCTAGGAGTACGACATGTTAGCTATAAAACAAGAAGCATTACGTGCAATTAACGAATTGCCTGATGATACTGATATTGAAGAGATTATGTATCGGCTTTACATTGTTGACAAAATACGCAAAGGACAAAAAGATATAGAAAACCAGCAAACTTTAACCAGTGCCGAACTTAAAAATGAAATTGAATCATGGTGATCTGGACAAAATCCGCTGAGGCCGATTTGCGTGGAATACATGATTTCATTTCCCATAATTCCAAGTTTTATGCTAAACGGGTTGTTCAAGACATTAGAGAAAAATCTGATAAACTGGAAATACACCCTTTTATTGGCCGTGTCGTTGCCGAAATTGGTGACAATAGCATTCGAGAAATATCAATTTATTCATACCGAATTATCTATCAATTGACTGAGCAACAAACATTTATTCTAACAATTGCCCATAAGCGGCAAAGTCTAACGTTATGATCGTATCTTAAAATGCGTAATCTGTAGCAGTGACTGAATCATTTCACAAAATGATATTCCCTCAAGTGATTTCCGAATCAACCTTAGACAATGGCAATAGCACCGACATTGATAGCTAAATAATCAAACATTTATCCACTATAATTCTTTTCATTTTCTAAAACTTCCAACCTCACTGTGTATGCATAAAACACCACTGTCTAAGGATTTATCATGACAATCACCACCGTTATACTGGCAGCAGGCAAAGGCACTCGGATGCGCTCTGAACTGCCCAAAGTCCTGCACAAAATCGCCGACAAACCGTTACTGGAACACGTCTACGACATGAGCCGCCAATTGGATAGCAACCGCATCAGGATCGTGTATGGTCACGGCGGCGAACTGGTTAAGGATACCCTAAGTTATTTTGATGCAAATTGGATAGAGCAAAAACAGCAACTGGGAACTGGCCATGCTGTGCAGCAAGTTACTGACCAGATTGCTGATGGCGATACCGTGTTAATTTTGTACGGCGATGTGCCGTTATTGAAGTTGTCTACGGTTAAAACCTTGCTGACCAATGTCGGTGACGATACGTTAGCTTTGCTAACAGTCAATCTGCAAAATCCAACGGGTTATGGCCGTATCATCAGAAATACAGTCGGGCAGGTTGTAAAGATTGTCGAAGAAAAAGATGCCTCGCTACAGGAAAAATTGGTTACTGAAGGCAATACCGGTATTTTGGCGTTAAACGGCGATAAATTAAAAGCGTGGTTAAGCCGACTAAGCAATAGTAATGCCCAGGGCGAATATTATTTGACCGACGTTATCGAGATGGCAGTTGCCGATGGTATTAAAGTCGTCACTAGTCAGGCAGATACCGAGGCTGAAGTATTAGGTGTTAATAACCGGATGCAGTTAAGTTATCTTGAGCGTATTTATCAGCTGGAACAAGCCAATCGCTTGATGGAGTTGGGCGTAACTTTGGCCGATCCAGCGCGTTTTGATTTGCGTGGCACGATTGATAATCTGGGACAAGATATTGAAATCGACGTGAATGTGATTATAGAGGGCAAAAACAGCATCGGCAGCAACGTAAAAATCGGTGCGAATACCCAGATTAAAAATATGGTTATTGAAGACGGCGTAGAAATATTGGCCAATTGCGTATTAGAAAATTCTACCATTGGACGCGGTAGCCGCATTGGCCCGTTTGCAAGGTTACGGCCAGAAGCGGTATTGGCCGAAAACGTCCATATTGGTAATTTTGTTGAAATTAAAAAATCCACGGTAGCTAAGGGAAGTAAAATTAATCACTTAAGTTATATTGGCGATGCTACAGTTGGCAGTGGTGTGAATATAGGCGCGGGCACTATCGTTTGCAATTATGACGGTGTTAATAAATTTAGGACCATTATCGAAGATGGTGCGTTCATAGGTTCGGATACTCAATTGGTTGCGCCAGTTACCATAGGTAAGAATGCAACGATTGGTGCAGGCTCGACCATCACCAAAGACAGCCCTGAAAATCAATTAACGCTTAGTCGTACCAAACAAATGACGATAGTGGGCTGGCAACGTCCCGTCAAAAAGGAGAAATAATATGTGTGGAATTGTAGGTGGAATAGCGCAACGCAACGTTGTGCCTATTTTAATAGAGGGGCTAAAGCGCCTGGAATATCGCGGTTATGATTCGGCAGGTCTGGCGGTCATTAATGACGGTGAAATTTTTCGCAAGCGTGAATTAGGCAAGGTTAAAGGTTTAGAGTTGCTGGTTAAGGCCGATCCCGTACCAGGTTATATCGGTATAGCCCACACCCGCTGGGCGACACACGGTAAACCCAGTGTCGCCAACGCCCATCCGCATGTATCGCGCGATACCATTGCTGTTGT
Organism: Crenothrix polyspora; assembly: GCF_900163745.1. Classification (GTDB taxonomy): domain Bacteria; phylum Pseudomonadota; class Gammaproteobacteria; order Methylococcales; family Methylomonadaceae; genus Crenothrix; species Crenothrix polyspora_B. The sequence continues at coordinate 9,046 of NZ_FUKJ01000049.1, read as the reverse complement.
CCACAATGGCATTATCGAAAACCACGAACAACTGCGTGCCACGCAGAAACAAGATGGCTACGAATTTACCTCGGAAACGGATACCGAAGTGGTGGTACATCAAATCCATCAAGCCCTGGAATCTGCTGATAATTTGCTGGATGCGGTGAAAGCCACCATCAAAAAACTGGAAGGGGCTTATGCGCTCGGTGTGATGGGTACGCAAGAACCCGATACCTTGATTGCGTGTCGAAAAGGCAGTCCTTTAGTGATTGGTGTCGGTTTTGGCGAATATTTTATCGCTTCCGATGTGGCGGCTTTATTGCCAGTCACACGGCGTTTTATTTTTTTGGAAGATGGCGATATTGCCGCGATTACTATTGATAGCCTGGTTATTTACGATAAAGATGACCAGATTGTTAATCGCCCTATTAAAGAAAGCCAACTGACTTCCGATTCAGCCGATAAGGGCGAATACCGCCATTACATGCTGAAAGAGATTTACGAGCAACCTTTTGCGGTAGCTCAAGCACTGGAAGGGCGTTTTATCAATGGCCGTTTGCTGGAAAATGCGTTCGGACATAACGCCACTGAGGTTTTCGACAATATCAAGTCAGTGCAAATTCTGGCCTGTGGTACCAGTTATCATTCAGGGCTAGTAGCAAAATACTGGCTTGAAGATTTAGCACGCGTACCGTGTCATATTGAAGTCGCCAGCGAGTTCCGTTACCGCAACCCAGTGCTAGCGCCTGACACATTGATAGTCACCATCTCGCAATCCGGTGAAACCGCCGATACCTTGGCCGCCTTGCAAGAAGCCAAAAAAATCGGTGCTAAATACTCATTGGCGATTTGTAATGTACCGGAAAGTTCATTGGTACGTGAATCGGATTTGGTATTAATGACCCGCGCCGGTCCAGAAATTGGTGTGGCATCCACCAAAGCGTTTACCACCCAGTTGGTCACGTTGATGTTGTTGGTGATAGCCATCGGTAGGCGTTTTGCATTAAGCGAAGAAACCGAGCGCAAAATAACCTCGGAATTGTTCAGTTTGCCAGGCAAAATTGAAAAAGTGCTGGCTCTGGATAATGAAATCGAAGAACTATCCAAACAGTTTGCCGAAAAACAGCATGCGTTATTTTTGGGCAGAGGCACTCATTATCCGATAGCGATGGAGGGGGCGCTCAAGCTTAAGGAAATTTCTTACATCCATGCAGAAGCTTATCCGGCTGGCGAATTAAAACACGGGCCGTTGGCGTTGATTGATTCTGATATGCCAGTGATTACCGTAGCGCCTAATAACAGTTTGTTGGAGAAACTCAAATCCAATATGCAGGAAGTTAGCGCACGGGGTGGGCAGTTGATTGTGTTTATGGATGAAACCTTGCAGGCGGTCAGTGACAGCAATGTACAGATTGTGAAAGTACCGCAGGTGGAAAATGAGATTTCACCGATTGTTTATACCATTCCGTTGCAATTGTTGTCTTATTACGTTGCTGTATTGCGGGGAACTGATGTAGACCAACCTAGAAATTTGGCCAAATCGGTTACTGTAGAATAAAAACTGGATATTGAAAAAAGGTGGCATTACGAAAGTAATGCCGCCTTGTAACTACTCAGTCTTTCAAAAGATAGGGTACAGCGTTTTGTCTATCCACGGAAACCAAAAGTAGGCGCTTTTAAGCGGCACAAAAAACACGGAAAAATGTCGATGTTTTTTGCAAAAAGAATGATTACCGAAAAATTTTTGTGTCTTTTGTGCTTTCCGTGGACTTTTTTAACATCTACTAAGTAGTTACACCGCCTTTTTATTTTAGATCACTACCAACTTGCCGCAAATTGCAAGTAGTGGACACGCCATAAAAACGTCAGCGATACCATTCTGCAACCAGTTTTTTGCATTCAGTTCGCCATTTACAGTTTTCTTCAGTACAGAAGATACTCCGTTCCGTTCGGAAACAGGGGACATTATGTGCCGCCCTCTGGATGGCTCGAATCAGTTCGCGTTTAAGCGTGATACGCTCCGAGTTTTCCACACCAATCAATTTTGCTAGCTGATGTAGGCCAATAAGGGTTGTGCAGCCATCTTCTTTAGCTTGCGCCAAATAAAGCGCGATTTGCATTTTTACAAAGTCATTTGTTTGGGGTATTCCGGCCTCTAATTTGCTACTCGATGCAAAATTTTGGGCTATGGGATTATCAAAGTATTGGAATTCGATTATGTTGTCCATTAGCTGATCTCATTCAGATGGGAGTAGAAACCCTGATCTTGGGGAATGCACTTTTATAAAAAAGGATGTCATAGCTTAAAACAGTTGTTGCTCTGTGTCCGTGATGCAGTTCACAAAACTGACATTATGTTGGCAATCCCATGCATTATTTTTTGATAATTGATCCCCGCTTGAAAATTAACGCACCCAGCCCCATTTCATAGTTAACTTAATATTAACTTGAGGCCACACCATGCGTATGGACAAATTAACCCACAAATTTCAAACTGCTTTAGGCGATGCGCAGAGCATGGCATTGGGCAAAGATCATCAATTTATCGAACCGGTACATTTATTGTTGGCCTTGCTGGATCAGGAAGGCGGCAGTATTAAGCCCTTAATGACGCAATTAGGCATTAATCCACAGATTTTACGTGCCGAGTTGAATAAAGGCATTGCCAATATCGCTACTGTGAGCGGTTCCGGTGGTGACGTGCAAATCTCCAATGAACTGTCACGGCTGTTGAATTTAACAGACAAAATAGCGCAAAAACGTAATGACACGTTTATCTCCAGCGAATTGTTTTTGTTGGCCGCTTGTGAAGAAAAAGGTTTTCTACAGGATTTGTTTAAAAGAATCGGCCTTAACAAGCAAGCGATAGAAAAAGCCATTGATGCGATGCGTGGAGGTCAGCCGGTTGATGATGCCAATGCCGAAGATCAACGTCAGGCGTTAAAAAAATACACGGTTAATCTGACTGAACGTGCCGAGCAGGGCAAGCTTGATCCTGTTATCGGCAGAGATGACGAAATTCGCCGTACCATTCAGGTGTTGCAGCGCCGTACTAAAAACAATCCGGTTTTAATTGGCGAACCTGGTGTTGGTAAGACGGCGATTGTTGAAGGTCTGGCACAGCGTATTGTGAACGGTGAAGTGCCGGAAGGCATGAAACATAAACAGGTGTTAGCGCTGGATATGGCAGCATTGATTGCCGGTGCCAAATTTCGTGGTGAATTTGAAGAGCGCCTGAAAGCCGTATTAAATGATCTGGCCAAACAGGAAGGTCAGGTTATTTTGTTTATTGACGAATTACATACCATGGTCGGTGCCGGTAAAGCCGAAGGTGCGATGGATGCTGGTAATATGTTAAAGCCCGCCTTGGCGCGTGGTGAATTGCATTGTGTCGGTGCAACCACGCTGGATGAATACCGTAAATATGTTGAAAAAGATGCCGCGCTGGAGCGGCGCTTCCAAAAAGTATTGGTCGATCAACCTTCCGTTGAAGATACCATTGCCATCTTGCGCGGCTTGAAAGAAAAATACGAAGTACATCACGGTGTCGATATTACTGATCCCGCGATTGTCGCTGCGGCAACTTTATCTTATCGCTATATTGCAGATCGGCAACTGCCCGATAAAGCGATTGATTTGATTGATGAAGCCGCCAGTCGTATTCGTATGGAAATGGATTCCAAGCCGGAAGAAATGGATAAGCTGTATCGTCGCCTTATTCAACTGAAAATTGAACAAGTCGCGTTGAAAAAAGAAGCCGATGCCGCCTCCAAAAAACGTTTGGGCATACTGGAAGAGGATATTAGCGAATTAGAGAAAGAATACTCGGATTTGGAAGAAATCTGGAAGGCTGAAAAAGCGTCTTTGCAGGGATCGGCTTCTGTCAAAGAAAAGCTGGAACATGCCAGAACAGAACTGGAAGCCGCCAGCCGTACCAACGATTTGGCGCGTATGTCGGAATTACAGTATGGCATTATTCCTGCCTTAGAAAAGCAGTTGCAAGCCGTACCGACAGAAGGGAAAAAGATGACTTTGTTGCGTAACAGGGTCACCGAAGAAGAAATTGCCGAAGTGGTGTCAAAATGGACAGGTATTCCCGTTTCTAAAATGATGGAGGGTGAACGCGATAAATTGCTGCGTATGGAAGAGCAACTCGGTAAACGTGTCGTAGGCCAAGAAGAAGCGCTGAAGGCTGTCAGTAATGCCATACGCCGTTCCAGAGCGGGCTTATCTGATCCTAATCGTCCCAATGGTTCGTTTTTGTTTTTAGGGCCTACCGGTGTCGGTAAAACCGAGTTGTGCAAAGCCTTGGCCGAATTTTTGTTTGATACGCCGGATGCGATGGTACGTATCGATATGTCCGAATTTATGGAAAAACATTCGGTGGCGCGTTTGATTGGTGCACCTCCGGGTTACGTCGGTTATGAAGAAGGCGGCTATCTCACTGAATTGGTGAGACGCAAACCGTATTCGGTTATTTTATTGGATGAAATTGAAAAAGCGCACCCTGATGTCTTCAATGTTTTGTTGCAAGTTTTGGATGATGGTCGATTGACAGACGGGCAGGGCAGAACAGTTGATTTTAGAAATACGGTGATTGTTATGACTTCCAATTTGGGTTCTGCGCGTATTCAGGAATTAGCGGGCGAAGCTAATTACCACGCTATGAAAGCGGCGGTGATGGATATTGTCGGTTTACAGTTTAGGCCGGAGTTTATTAATCGTATTGATGAGGCGGTGGTGTTTCATCCTTTGGGTCAAGAGCAAATTCGCGCCATTTCGTACATACAAATTGAGTTTTTGCGCAAACGTCTTTTGGATCGTGAGATTGGCTTTGAAATCAATGACGAAGCGCTGGATTTATTAGGTGAAGCTGGATTTGATCCGGTGTACGGCGCAAGACCCATGAAGCGGGCTATTCAACAGCAATTGGAAAATCCATTAGCTCAGGCGATACTGGCAGGTGAGTTTATTGCCGGTGATACGATTACAGTAGATGTTGAAAACGACCAGCTGCGATTTTTAAAAAAATAGCGGTTGTTTTGCTAATTTGTTCCGCCAAGATGCGTTAGGGATAGCGTCAAACGATGTCTCTAACGATTCTTGAGCGGAATCTAAAATAAATTTTTTGTAACTACTCAGTCTTTCAAAAGATAGGGTACAGCGTTTTGATCTATCCACGGAAACCAAAAGTAGGCGCTTTTAAGCGGCACAAAAAACACGGAAAAATGTCGATGTTTTTTTCGTAAAAAGAATGATTACCGAAAATTTTTTGTGTCTTTTGTGCTTTCCGTGGACTTTTTTTTAACATCTACTGAGTAGTTACGATTTTTCCTAACAATGGAAATCAAGGGCAACTAGTTTTTAGATTTCAATAAATCCCTGATTTCGGTCAGTAATAGCTCTTCTTTCGTGGGGGCAGCGGGTGCTTCTTGCGCAGATGCCTCCGCCCTTTTAAGGCTGTTGATCATTTTTATTACCATAAAAATAACAAAGGCAACAATAGTAAAATCCACTATGGTTTGTAAGAAAACGCCATAATTTAAAGTTACCGCTGGCACATCTGCTACCTTTTCTTTCAACGTTATGGCTAGCTTGGAAAAATCCACACCACCAACCATCACGCCAATTGGTGGCATAACAACGTCAGCAACAAAAGACGAAACGATCTTACCGAACGCAGCGCCTACAATAACACCGACAGCCAGGTCAATAACATTGCCCTTGATTGCAAATTCTTTAAACTCTTGTAGCATACCCATGAATAATCTCCTTAGTTGTATAAAATTAAATCAAACTTTGATAGTTGGTTTTGGTAGATAGACTTTCAGAAATTAAATTTCCAGCACACTAAAATTTTTGAAGCCACGTACAGATAACATCCCTCAAAGGGATATTATTTGCACTTCCTCCAGCAGTGGAAATTATTTATCTGAAAGGCTATAGATGCTTTGTGTAACAAAAAAATAATGTATCGGCAGGGCTGTATTTCGTCAATATTGCCCAACCAATAGGCACGAAAAATGATTACTCAATTTGGAATAAACAAACGCTCACAATAGGTATAAATGAAAATATGAGCATCAAATACTATACAATGGCAACCCTTAAGCAGCCTATGGCTTTATTAGAAGTCCAGAGGGTCAAGTTATCCATTTAATACACAAACAAAGTATAGTTTTTTTTAAAAAAATTATGCAAATAGTTGGTTTCGACAGGAAAAATTTACACTAATAAAAAGCTTAGGTGCATAGCCACATAGTCGTGATTGTGATTACACCGTGTCAAACTACTTTGTTTGTCATCATAAGGAAATATTGCTACTGTTAAAATGCAAGTATTTGCGCTTAAAAGGATTAACAAATGTCTAAATTTAATATACTTGTTGTAGAAGATGAAGAAGCGATCAGAGACATGTTGGTCATGGTATTGGAACAGGCGGGCTTTGCAACGGTAGCCGCTGAAAGTGCTGTCGAAGCGCAAAGTGCTTTAGATCAAGCGTTTCCTGATTTGATTTTGCTGGATTGGATGTTGCCAGTGACCAGTGGTGTTGAGTGGGTAAGACGCTTGAAAAAAGAGGTGATATACCAGGATATACCGGTGATTTTATTAACCGCACGCGGCGAAGAGGAAGACAAGGTTAAAGGTTTGGAAGTGGGTGCGGATGATTATGTCACCAAACCGTTTTCGCCTAAAGAATTAGTCGCGCGTATCCGTGCCGTGTTACGTAGAGCCGGAAAAATATCAGCGACCGATACGATAAGCGTGGGTGACTTGCAACTGGACATGGGACAACATCGTTTTAGTATCGGCAATCGGCAAGTCGAAATCAGCCCTACCGAATTTCGCATGGTACAGTTTTTTATGACCCATCCTGACAAAGTGTTTAGCCGTAGCCAATTGCTCGATCAAATTTGGGGTCGTAGTGTTTTTATTGAAGAACGCACTATTGATGTGCATATTCGCCGCCTGAGAAAAATTCTTGATGAGTACGAACGCGGCGATTTACTGCAAACGGTACGGGGATTTGGTTACAAATTCTCCCTGACTGATTCAACAGTTTCCGCAGTCGTTGTTAATACTGCCGTATCACACTAGATAAAATCTAATGGGTATTTGGCAAAAGGAATTCACCTCGGTATTTTTGCTGTTTTTACTGGTGTCGATTGTCGGCGGATTAACGGGATTATTTTTACCTTTATTGCTGCTGTTGATACTCGGCATCTTGATACAACAGGTTTTTCAAATCACCCGTTTTGAAAGATGGATAAGGCTGGGTGGAAGAAGTCAATATCCCAAAACAACGGGTATTTGGGAAGAGATTTACTACCACGTTTATCGTATTAAAAAGAACGAAAAACGCCGTAAAAAGAAGCTCAGTAAAGTGATTGATCAGTTCCGCCAGTCTACCGAAGCATTGCCTGATGCGGCAGTTGTGCTAGGCGCTAACGATGAAATTGAATGGGCCAATAAAACGGCATTGAAGGTGCTGGGCTTAAAGCAGTCAGATAAAGGGCAGCGTATTCCTAATTTGATCCGTTTCCCTGAGTTTATCCGTTATTTAAAATCCGGTAATTATCAGGAGGCGGTTATTTTGCCTTCTCCTGTCAATAATCAAATGACTTTGGCGGTGCGTGTTGTCAGTTATGGTGCCGGATTGCGGCTGCTGTTGGCACAAGATGTTACCCAGCTAAAAAAAATGGAGCGGATGCGTAAGGACTTTGTCGCCAATGTTTCGCACGAGCTGAGAACGCCGTTAACTGTATTAAAAGGTTATCTGGAAACCCTGCAAGACATGGACGATGGTTTATCGCCGTTACTCACCAATTCCGTGCAGCAAATGCAGGCGCAAACTGATCGTATGCAAAATCTGGTCGATGATTTGCTGTTGCTGACGCGTCTGGAAACACAGCAGCGTAAAACGCAATGTATTGACGTACCCGCGCTGTTAACGCAAATCTGCAAAGAAAGCCGCGACATGCTGGATAACGCTGACCGGATAGTGCTGGTGTTGGATACCCAGGTGCATATTGTGGGTGAAGAACTGGCTTTACGCAGTGCTTTCAGTAATCTGTTGAGCAATGCGCTTAAATATTCGCCGGACAATGCACCGGTGAAAATCCGTTGGTATCAAACGGCGGAATCGGTCATCTTGTCGGTTGAAGATAACGGTGAAGGTATTGCAGCAGCCGATATTCCACGCGTCTCTGAACGTTTTTACCGCATTGAGGTGAGGCGCAGTAAGAAAGTGCCGGGTATTGGTTTGGGCTTGGCGATTGTTAAACATGCCTTAATGCGTCACGATGCCCGTTTGGTCATTACCAGCGATTTGGGTAAAGGCAGTTGTTTCAGTTGCCATTTTCCGGTTGCACAAATCTGTACGCCTAAAGCCAATATAATGCCTACCGATCCGGCACTGTCGCTTTTTCTAAACGATCATTGATTGCTGACCATTCTGCCGTGGTTGGTGGTTGTTCCACTATAATCACATCCCGTTGTTGATGATCCAGTTCACGCAGTGATGCGTATAAGCACTGTGCGTAAGTTTCCGCGCTTTGGGGCATCTTCATTACCTGAGTTTGGCCAGTTTCTGTCATGGCAGTCTGATAGGTCATGACGGCAATTCTTTTATTTTCCAATATCAGCTGATTAATAAGATCCTGCAAACGATCATTCGGGCAGAGTAGGGCGGTGGTTAGTGGGGCATAGTGTACGGCCATCATGCCGGGTGCGCGTATTTCATCTGATGGTGTGTGTTTTGCACTATCAGGAATAATCAGTTCGGTTTGTAATACGGCTTGAATTTGGTCGGCGGTAATATGACCGCGCCGGAGTAAGCGTGGCGTAGTGCCGCTTAAATCAATAATGGTTGATTCCACTCCCACCTGACACGCGCCGCCATCTAGTATTAAATCCACTGCATCGCCCAGTTCTTCTGCAACATGTTGCGCCTGCGTGGGGCTGATGCGGCAGAACCGGTTTGCAGACGGTGCTGCAATGCCGCCACCGAATGCGCGTAATAATTGCAGGGCGATGGGGTGGTTGGGTACGCGCAGCCCTACGG
>NZ_FUKJ01000005.1 GCF_900163745.1 Crenothrix polyspora | reverse complement strand
CACGATTATGAGTGTCTTGATGGACTCCTCTTAATGTCAAACTTTTGCTGTCTCCCCGGCAGAACCGGGGGTTTACTCATGATTAATTATTGTCCACGGAAAACACAAAAGGCACGAAAAGCGGAAATTTTGCCCGTGTAGCGGGTTTTGCTGTGTCGCTCATGGGATCAGGAACCCAGGCAACAGGCGTTGTTCGATGCAATCAACCACGCACTATCGATCTTGCCTCACGCAATGCCAAAAAGCTTGAAAGCGTACCAGCATCGGTTATGGATGAAGCGCTGGCAAAACTGTCCGTTCTATTTGAGTGACTGGCGATGAGACGACGGATGAGCAAGAACCATAGAAAATGTTCGATATTTCCTACGGAAAGCGTGCTGAACTTAATTTAAGGCCACGGATTAATATCAATAACCTTAATAACCGCTGCGGACTTGGCATCCACCAACACCACCATGTCCTTCACTTTACCGCGTAACGGTAGCCACTTAACCGCTTTGTCTTGCCAATCCTGTAAAGACGCAAAATCTTGCGTCTCTGCGTTTAGCCCCGTATTTTTGCTGCTTATCTGTTGAAGTTCCTGCAAAGGCCTGGCTTTTTTCAGCACTTGTTCTTTAACTTGAGTTAGTGGCACGAACAATTCGGGCAATAACGGCCAATCTGGACCACCTTGCACCGCTGAAAATAAGATTTCCTGATCTCGCTTAGGGTCTAATGAAGCAACCGCTGCTACCCAGCGTGGGCTAGTCCAGCTGGTTTGTGCCGTTTGATTGCCACTCTGCAAAGCTTTCCTGGCGCTATCAGGATCAATATCAGACGCTCTGGCAATTTCAAAGCGGTCTTTACTGAACACAACAAAGGCAGGACGACCTTGAAAAACCGTGTTGATGCCATAGCCTAAGGCAAATAATTGCAATAATGCAATAACGGTAAGGTCGAATTTTAATGAAGGCTTATCAGGCTTGTAGACGACGAATGTCAACATCGGGCCAATGACAATATCCACCGATAACAAGATCAAAAAAATCTCGGTTACACCTACGGCACTGTGCAATGGCATGGGATACCAAATCCAAAAAACCAGGATAACGGCGATAGCAGCCACCACGCCGGATAATAACAAATGTATTAAAAAGGCAGAGAGTCGATTTTTCATTTTTAGCGATAAAAAAGGTTTTAATGGCGTTTTATTGGAATAAGTGGGCAAATTTCACGAGAAAAATCGCGTAGATTATCTACAGGTCATACCGTTGAGTAGAAGAAATCTGTTTAATTTAAGATTAGCCAAATTATTGTTGATGTCAACACAACAGCAAACCAAAAGCTTAAACCCTAAAACAACAGCACAAAAAAAACCGCCCTTGGTTTCCCTAAGGGCGGTTTTTATGAATCAGGTCAGTTCAATCCATTGAACTTAATCTTTTTAACGGCAGTTAGATGGTGCATATTTTGCAGCCAGAGTACCAGCCGCACCTATGGTGTCTATCATGGTAGTATCAGCAGCAGCACATTGCCATTGAATAGCGTCACTTGGTGGAGTGAATGGACCTGAAGTTGAATCAGGTAAAGCAGCACCAGCACCAGCAGCACCAGTACGGGGAACCAATACTAACGTAGCGTCATCAGTAACAGGCTTATCGTATGTAATTGTAATGACACCATCAGTGTCTGATATCCCTACACTTTTCACATTGACTGTTGCTGCAGGTGTAGTCCAACCTCTACTATACAAAACGCCGTTTGAAGCATTTTCAGCAATAGCAAGTTTCGCTGGAGAAGCTAATGATAAACCTTCTGTCACTTTAGCCCGGATAATATAATCCTGATAAGCCGGAATCGCTACCGCTGCCAAGATACCGATAATGGCAACAACGATCATTAATTCGATTAAGGTAAAACCTTGTTGTACTTTTTGTATTTGATGTTTCATAGCGCTTTCCTAGTATTGATGATAAAAAAATAAATGGTTACGTCGTAATAAATATTGCAGTATGTGTGCCAACTATTGAGTTCGGTTAAATTATTTTAATAGTTTTTGAAAAAACAACCGAAAACAAATAATAAACAGTGTGTTAAATAAAGATGTGGCTTGTGAAACCAACCAGCCAATAATACACAAAACCCACCTGACTATGCCAAAACTTAAGCTAATTGACTTTTTATGTCACCTTGTGACAATTTTTGTCATAAGGTTTTGGTTTTAAACGTAGCCGTTTTTTGGTGGTTTCACGCCTAAATGGCAGTGACAGAATCACCGAGCCAGCAGTGCTTTCAAACGCTCTATTTCAGCTAAGGCGGCTTGTTCACGTTGTTGAGCGGCATCTTTTTCTTGTAATGCCACTGTTTTGGCTTTTTTTGCCTCTTCTAATTCAGATTGCATAGTCCGTTGCTGGCGCAGATATTCCTGCCGGGCCTGATATTGAAAATATTGGCGTTCTTTTTCTGAAAAAGCGCTTAATGTATTCATGGCTTGCTTCATCTCCTGAGTTGCCATCCAATCGGGTAAAGTACTGTCATTCAGTTGCTCACCGTCTTTGAAAAATTTTAACCAACGTTGATCTTCGCGTTCAACCTGGCCGACATTGAATTTACTCAACGCCAACAGCCAAATACCACCGTGCTGGCCAAATGCACGCCCTTGCTCGTCGCGCATCTTGTAATGATGCACATACTGGCTATCGTCAGAAAGCAGATTTTCAGCCAGTAGCCAAATGGAATAAGTCGGCTTGAGTTGACCATAATCTTGTCCACTCTTAAGCTGCTGGCTGTAAACGTCAGTCCAGTTATACAGAATTCGTGCTGGCAGACTGGCGTAACTGACAAGTTGGATTTCGATTTGGTAGATTCGTTCGTGGCTGTCTTTGGCTTTGACATCAACAATGCTGAGTTTGTCGCTCAGGAATTCTTTATCATTGTAAGGATTAAGAATATCCACCCAGACCAACGGTTCCGCGAGTTCTTGCCCTAAAAAAGCATTCAAAAAATGGATTAACAGGTTACGATTTTCATCACTACCCAATAATGCCTTGAAGACGCAGTCAATCTTAGGATCAATGGAATGTTGCATAGGCACGGATTAGCAAAAAGTAAACTCTAATGCTCGATTGTAAGATGTTTTTATTTAGCGGGCAATCCAATCCATTTGAATTTTGTTAGAACCCCAAAAAGAACTATCCTCTTACTCAAGACATAATTGCTTATTGTAGTTAAAAAGCAACAAAACTGTAAAAAATTTTGCAATGTTAGTGGGTAATCTGTAAATATTAAATTTAACGCCTAATAAAAAAACCAAATTCACCCATTTCAAATCTATGCACTAGGTAACGGAACAGTTTTAGAAAACAAATGTTTTTCTGATTTTCAGCTTAACTCTCTTGAGATATGTTTTTACTTTATTTTCAATATATTGTATATTGTACATGGCGTAACCAACACACGAAATTTAAAAAAAAAATTACTTTGTTTACGTGTTTTTTAGTTATGGCTTTGACATCGTACCTTATATCGTGATAAAAATTACGCCGTTGTTTAAAGATGATTCAACAACCGACTCGTGGCATTTTGTATTCGAGTTGCTCCCTTGAGGAGAGGGATTAAAAAAAATATTAATAACTATAGAGGATTTTAAAATGGCTGAAGCACAAGAAAAAGATAACACTTGGGTATATGTTGGCGTTGCTATTGCATCAATTATACTGTTAGTCGTTCTGTTGAAGAAAGACGAAACTAAGCATTTGGCTAGTGGCGCTGTTGCAGCAAGTAATGCTGAAGTTGATGCTAAATTGGCTTCAAAAAGATCAGGCACTCAAAATAAAACTGCTGAGTAAGCTGAATTAGGTGTTAACTATCCCCGCCCAGCACGGCGCGGGGATAGTTTAAAGCTCAATCATTCCTTTCTTCCAGCAAGCGAATTTTTTCCTCCATTAATTTTATTTTCTTCATAAGCTCGGGTAGTTTACTGAGCGCAATTTGCTCCTTGTAAGCGACCTTTTTATCCTTGGCTGGACTGCCAAACACCTGTAATCCTGCCGGTATATCGTTGGCCACACCAGCTCGGGCCATTACTACCGCGCCCTGGCCGATGTTAACGTGATCGGCAATTCCTGCACTGCCTGCCAAAATAGCATAATCCCCAATCGTACAAGACCCTGATACGCCAGTATGCCCACACATGATGACACCCTTGCCAACCTTGTTGTTGTGGCCAATTTGCACCAGGTTATCTATTTTACTGCCCGCACCAATCACCGTACTGCCCAATGCGCCTCTGTCAACGCAGGTATTAGCGCCAATTTCAACATCATCGCCGATAACCACATTACCGACTTGCGGCACTTTAATGTGCTGGCCATGTCTAAATTTGTAGCCAAAGCCATCTGCACCAATAATGGCACCGGAATGAATAATAACGTTATTGCCAATTTCTACGTCATCATAGATTACCGCATACGGGTAAATATGGCAGTTTTTACCTATTTTTACGTTTTTCCCGATGTAAGCGTTGGCTAATATCGTGCTGCCATCACCTATACAGGTATTCTCACCAACAACAGCATAATGGCCTATATATATGTCATCACCCAGGCTTACCTCACCTTCAAGCACCGCCTGGGGAGAGATATGCGCTTTATAGATTCTGGCAGGGTGCAGTAATTCCACGGCTTTTATAAAGCTGATTTCCGGATCGGAACATGTTAATAGGGCAATATGCTGTGGAACATGATCGACATTAAAGTTTTCAGCGATAAAACACGCCGTAGCGGCCGAATTTTCGATGTATTTAGCATAGCGACTGCTTGTCAGCTGAGTGACTTGTCCTTGCTGTGCCGAGGTAATATCAGCCGCAGAATCAATAATGGCAGACGAATCGCCGCCTTTAATGACAGCGCCACAAAAATCGGCAAGTTCTTTTACGGTTATAGCCATAGTTCTCTCTTGTGTTGATGTGTTAAACAAAGTAGATACACTTGATGCAAAGCTTTGATTATTGCCTTAACCAGTGCCCCGATTTACCGCCACTTTTCTCCAGTAATTGCACTGACTGGATAATCATGCCCCGGTCTACGGCTTTGCACATGTCGTAAATAGTCAGCAGGGCAATCTGCGTGGCATTAAGTGCTTCTATTTCCACACCGGTTTGACCATTCGTTTTCACAGTAGTTTGGCAACGAATGCGATTTTTACCGGGTTCGGCACTAAAATTAAGCTCTACCTGTGTAAGAGGCAGGGGATGACACAGCGGAATTAAATCCGCAGTTTTTTTACTGGCCATAATGCCCGCTATGCGTGCTATAGCCAATACGTCACCTTTTTTGTGCTGATTGTTGATAATCAGGTGCAGCGTTTGCGGCTGCATTTCAATGTAGCCTTCAGTGACGGCGATACGCTGGGTAACGGCTTTGTGTCCAACATCCACCATGTGGGCTTCGCCGGATGAATTAAAATGTGTTAATAGGGTCATTGCTTGTAAAATTGGTGATGAAAAAATCGAGGTAGGCCATTATCTAACTTTTTGTGACGGTGTGAACACTATGACAATTAAAATTCGCTATTTTGCAAGCTTAAGGGAGCGCCTGGGTCGTTCAGAAGATACGGTAGCCTTCGAAGAAGCGTTAACCGTCAGTGACGTTTGGTATCGCGCAAATCCTGATCAGGCCTTGCCGGTTAATATTTTGGCCGCTGTCAACATGGACTATGTGGCTCTTGACAGTATAGTTGAGGACAACGATGAGGTTGCCTTTTTCCCGCCTGTTACCGGAGGATAGCCGTGACGGTTAAAATTTATGCTAACGCTTTTGATCCCTGGCAAGAAATTCAAAGTTATCAAAATACGCTTATAGGGGGACATTTTGGCGCAACCAACGTTTTTATCGGTACTATGCGTGATTTTAACGACGGTGATGACGTTAAAAGCATGACACTCGAGCACTATCCTGGCATGACCGAAAAAAAGCTAGCAGACATCCTGATTGCAGCCGGTCAGCAGTGGCAGATTATCGATGCCCTGATTGTCCATAGAGTCGGTACGATTATGCCCAATGAACCTATCGTATTAATTGCGGTATGGACAGCGCACCGTGGTGATGCGTTTGATGCCTGCCGCTATGTGATAGAGGCGTTAAAATCCACAGCGCCTTTCTGGAAAAAAGAAGTTTTAACGACAGCCCAGGAACGCTGGGTGACTAAAAATACCGATGGCTACAACGCTCATTGATACACGAATTTAGGAATTGCAATGCAGGGATACTTACGAAAGCTCTACACAACACTCAACACACCGGTTCAGTACGCATTGCCGCTGAGTGACCAGTTAATTTCCTTAAACCCACTGATCGGAAAAACGATACGCCTGGTTCACACCGGCAATATTGTCTGCGTCCATTGCAACAAACCGACCAAAAAAAGTTTTAATCAAGGCTACTGTTATCGGTGCTTTATTACCTTGGCGCAATGCGACATGTGCATAATGAAGCCCGAAACATGCCATTTTGCGGCCGGAACATGCAGAGAGCCAGTCTGGGGCGAGCAATTCTGTTTTAAGCCGCATTTCGTGTATTTGGCCAATTCTAGCGGCATTAAGGTGGGCATTACTCGAGAGACTCAACTGCCAACACGCTGGATCGATCAGGGCGCTGTGCAGGCACTCCCCATTTTTAAAGTGCCATCACGGCAGATTTCTGGTTTTGTTGAAGTGGTGTTGGCCAAACATGTCAGCGATAAAACCAGTTGGCAGAAAATGCTTAAAAATGACATAGAGCCGGTTGATCTAGTTGCCAAACGTGCTGAATTACTGGCAACTTGTGCCGTGGAATTAGCGGAAATAACGCAGCGTTTTGGTACAGAATCACTTGAATTGTTGCCAAATGAACCCGTTGTGGATATTCATTTTCCGGTGGACAATTATCCCACTAAAATTAAATCATTTAACCTGGATGCCAACCCCGAAGTAGCGGGGGTTTTACACGGCATTAAAGGCCAGTATTTATTGCTGGATACCGGCGTGATTAATATCCGCAAATTTACAGGCTATGAGGTTGAATTTTTTCAGTAGTTTTCATCACCCTGGTTTCCTAAAAAATATGGCATTCACCAATCAATTCAAGTCACTGGCTTCGGTATTAAAACATTATCAAATTCATTACATTGAAGCCGATTTTGAAATAGTTAAAACAGCCAGCCTGAATGAAGCGGTCAGGCAGGATATTATTTTTACCTTAAAAGAAGTCGCTTATGATGTGTCGGAAGCCTCTATCTGTGAAAACCTTATTTATCCCATTTTAAAAGATGCCTGGAAAAATTATGCTGATATTTTTTCAATTTGGAGTCATCAATCCCTGGAATATGATGACGAATTAACCGGTATTCCTGATTACCTGATTTCCAAACGCTCTCCGCTTGGGAAAATTATTTTTGATTTTCCTTTGCTGGCCGTTGTTGAGGCCAAAAAAGATAATTTTTCAACCGGTTGGGCGCAATGTTGTTTAGAGATGGTCGCCATTCAGAAGATCAACAATAACGATGGTTTCGCTGTTTATGGCCTGGTATCAAATGGCGAAATATGGGAAATAGCTAAATTAGAAAATCAATTATTTACTTTTTATAATAAACGCTTTGTTATTGAAGCGTTAGATGTTTTATTTAACGTTTTGGTGTCAATGTTGGAATTATGTAAATTACAGCTCAATGAGTCAAATTTACTGGATACTGCTAATGAATAACCCTTTTAAAATCCATAAATTTTATTTTTATAGATGAGATAAAAATGCCCTATAGTAATTTTACAATCAAAAAAGTCCAAAAAGACTTTGGTATTGAGATAATAGAAAAAACCGAGTTATTTTCTGCCATAGAATCCCGTGAAATCAGTAACCATCTAAAAGAAACATTGTTTGATAATGTTTCTTTAGCTGTTTCTGTCAATACTGAAAAAGCCCGTTCAGAGCTAATTATTGCTCCCGTACTGGTTGAAATCAGAAAGATATTCCATAAAAAAATAAGCTTTTTTTCTGGTATTGAGTTAAATATTGATAAAGAACGCGATTTGACGGGTTTTTGTGACTTTATTATTAGCCAGTCACCAGAACAATTGTTTCTAAGCGCCCCTGTGATTACCGTAGTTGAAGCAAAAAACGAAAACATAATGAGTGGAATGGGGCAATGTGCCGCAGAGATGATTGCTGCAAAGCTATACAATGAACAAGAAGGTACGATGCTATCAAAAATATACGGCGTTGTTACTTCGGGAAATATATGGAAATTTCTAAAGCTTGAAGGTAATAAAATTTACATTGACCTAGATGATTATCCTGTTAAGGAAATAACCAAAATTGTTGGTGTGTTATGTGCCATGATTGAACAAAAGGCTTAACATGACAGATGGACAGACATGGGCCAGATAAGGGCGTTTTGAAATTTATGTGTGGTTCCCATCAGCCTTTAGTCATCGGTAGGGGTGTCAAACCAATATTTCCACACAACGTGGCTGGCTTAAAAACTGAATCGGACTCGCCGTATAACCATAAGCGCCGGATTGGTAAACCACCACAAAATCACCAATCTCTGCCACCGGCAACTCCATTTTATCGGCCAGTATGTCCAGCGGTGTACATAACGGGCCGACAATACTGACCACTTCTTTTTCGGCAACAGCCATTTTATTGCCAATCGCTATGGGGTAATTTTTTCGGATCACTTGGCCAAAGTTACCCGATGCCGCCAAATGATGGTGTAATCCACCATCGGCCACCAAAAAGATTTGTCCGCGCGATACTTTTTTGTCAATGATCTGACACACGTAAATTCCCGCTTCGCCGACCAAATAACGCCCCAGTTCAATAATCACATCGGCTTGCGGCTGTTCGGTTTTAAAGTGCGCCATAGACTCAGCAAGCGCAGTGCCCACCTGATGAATATTTAACGCCGTATCACCTGGAAAATAGGGAATGCCGTAACCGCCACCAATATTGAGCTTTTTAAGCGGGGCAGGGCAGTGCTCTGCAAGCGTGATGGCAAGATGAATAGTTTTTTGCTGCGCTTCACTAATGGCATCGGCGCTAAGATTTTGCGAGCCACTGTAAATATGAAACCCCTTAAAGTCCAGATTTAACACTTTGATGCGCTTTAATACCGTAGGCAGTTGCTCTTCGTCAATACCGAACTGTTTGGAACCACCGCCCATTTTCATGCCCGATGCTTTTAATTCAAAGGCCGGATTGATGCGCACCGTAATATGCGCCTGCACACCGGTTTTTTCCGATAACTGGGCGATAGTCTCCAATTCATGAAACGATTCGATATTAATGGTAATACCGGCAGCAATGGCTTGCGACAACTCCTGAGGACGTTTACCTGGGCCTGCCATACTGATATTTTCAGGACGCATA
>NZ_FUKJ01000357.1 GCF_900163745.1 Crenothrix polyspora | reverse complement strand
AAGTGAAAGGTTACCCTCTTAAACTCGATAGTTTTTTGTCTTGACTAAGGGGTCCACTTTAAAGTGTTACCTTTTATCGAAGAAGCCTTTTTAGAAAAGAGTTTTTTTGAATCACTATTTGAAGAGCTGCCAGAGAGTTGCAAAGCAATATTACAAGAACAGTTCAGAATGCCGCCGCCAATAGGCGATTTAGTTGCTGATTTATTCTATACAGTAAAGGGTGAACGCCAGTTATTTAATGGGAAAGGCGATTTTATTAATACAGAGCAATTCGTTCTTCCTGAATCCCTTTATTGGGTCGATATTGTTGGTAAACAGCACAAAGCCAAAAATTCAACCAGTTTAGAAAATGTAGCCGAAGCACACGCAATCTGTAATTTTTTGAAAAAACTAGCCAAGTGTAATAAGCGAGATATTGACGTAGCCGTGATTACACCTTACGGAGCGCAAAAACGCAAAATTCGCCAGCTACTTAAAGCCTATTCAGAAAGTAATGAACAAACGATTACTATAGGAACATTGAAAATAAAAGTAGATACCGTTGATGGTTTTCAAGGCAGCGAAGCTGAAGTTGTATGCTACTCAACAGTAAGAACTGAGGGTTCACTTAAATTTTTGTTGGACAAAAAAAGATTAAATGTGGCTTGTTCTCGTACTAAAGAGAATTTAATATTTTTTGGGCATCACAAATACTTAGAACGGTGGACACCCAGCAAAGAGAAGGATGAGGTTAATTTATTTTGTGGGATTATTGAGCGCTCTTCCTCAGTTAATTTAGATGCATTATTAGATAAATTGCAATAAAGAAGCTGGTTTCGCGTTAGCAAACCACCCACGAGTACGGTAGCTGACAATGATTTTACGTTTTGTTTTCTTCTAATTAAGGTGTTTTTAAAGCTATGAAACCATCACTAGCGTTAGCTTTCCACCGTGAAGCAGTACAGCAAACCGTGCTACGTTTTCGCACGGTTAACCCGCGCGTGTTTGGTTCTGTTCTTTATGGTGTAGACAAGGACGGTAGCGATTTGGATTTGTTAGTGGATGCCTTACCAAATACCACGCTATTTGATTTAGGCAGTTTACAAATTGAATTGGAAGAATTACTGGGTGTTCCGGTTGATTTATTAACACCTGGGGATTTATCACCGAAATTCCGTGACCAAGTGCTGGCCGAGGCTCGGCCTGTATGATTAAACCGTAGGGTGGTTTCGCACTAAAAAACAACCACCCAGAAGTTATCTTGTTTGGCTTTTGAGCAGGGTAGATCGGGCAACCGTTTTTTGTTGCCCGACATTTCGGTCTAAAAGCAAAACATTGGAATATAAAAATGCCACCTAAGATTAAAGAACTTGTTCGTGATTTAGAAATGGCTGGTTTTGTTAATAGAGGCGGTAAAGGTAGCCATAGAAACTATGAACATCCAAACGGTAGCCGCATTACTATTTCTGGGCAACTCTCAGATGATGCCAAACCCTATCAAATTCGCGAAACAAAGAAAAAGATTGTGGAGTCAAAATAATGAAAGAAAGTGACCGCTATATCAAAATTGTTGAATGGTCTGATGAAGATGGATGTTTTGTTGGTTCTTGTCCTGGAATAATTGATACTTGCTGTCATGGAGATGATGAGATTCAAGTTTATACCGAGCTTTGTCAGATTGTGAGTGAATGGATTGAAACTATCAAAAAAGATGGAAAGCCTTTGCCATCTCCTACGGTGAGCAGGAATTTAGCAAGTAAATTATTGAATGTAGCCTAACGAGTAAGGTTAGATTGTCTGAGCGTAGCGAACGGCAATCTGAAGCGTTTGTTGGACAAGCCGCTAGCGCGGAGAACGACCGTACGACGGTTAAAGCGTAAGGTGGTTTAACCCGTAACTTGTAAAGGCTGGTTTCGTTTTAGAAAACCGCTAATCAACACGGTCTAATTTAATACGGCCTAACCCAGAAGAGTGCAAAGTTATGAATATTGATTATCACAACATAATTACCATCGAACCTGGAAAGCGTAGCGGTAAACCCTGTATTAGGGGCTTACGAATTACTGTTTATGACGTACTTTCTTGGTTGGCGGATGGCATGAGTCGTGCGGAAATTGTTGATGATTTTCCTGAATTAACAGACGATGACATTACTGCTTGTTTGCACTTTGCAGCGGATAGAGAGCACCAATCTGTAACCATAAAAGCCTTATAACGAGTATTGATTTTCGACAATAAAGCTTGCGTTGAGATTGTATAAGGAACGTGTGGTTTCGCGCCAGAAAACAGCCACACCATGAAAATATTCGTATTATTTCAGTTCGACGATCACGAAAATCAGAGGTTGCGTTTTAAAGTTTTTACAGCAAAATCAACAAGCACTGATAACTGTGTGGAACAAAAACAATGCTGCTGATGCAGGCTAGATTGCCTGCTGTTTGGCAACCCAGCATTTTACAGCGGTAGGTACTTAAAAATCGCTTAACAACCGGCCAGCAGCTTAATAGCTTCTGTCGCCAAAGGATTTAAGCCTGAACCGTCTTTTTGCGAATATTCAATAATTGCGGCACGCATTCTAGGCTCCCATGCACGCAGGATATGTTTTTTAACACCTTCGGCAGCCAGTGCTTTATCACTCTCAGCATTAAAAAAATTGCTGATATCATTCGCCATTTTTACAAGACTTTCAATTTTGTTGGACATAATTCACTAAATTAAATAAGGTAGTTGGTGTGCGTTAAACGATAAGGATGCGTATAAACCACATGTTGGTCATCTCGTGCAAAACCAATGAGCGTCAATCCCGCTTCATCGGCTATGCGGATAGCAAGGCCAGTAGGTGCAGAAACGGCGACCAGCAAGCTAATGCCCACAGATGCCGTTTTTTGCACCATTTCATAACTGGCACGGCTGGTGACAATGACAAAACCGCTGGCAGGATCTTGCCCGGTGCGCAGTAACCAGCCGATTAATTTGTCCAGCGCATTGTGCCGCCCGACATCTTCCCGAACCGCAACGATACCCTGATCGGGTGTCGCCCACGCTGCTGCATGTACAGAACCGGTCAGCAAGTTTATATTTTGGTGTTCTCGGAGCTTATCTAATGCCAGCGATAATTCACGATCCGATAACATCACCCCGCGCTGAACAGGATCAGGTTGACGGATCGCCTGTTTTAAAGATGATGCACCACATAAGCCACACCCCGTGCGTCCGGTTAAGTTGCGGCCTTTATCGGTCATGCACACAAAACGCCGCTCAGGAATTTTGATATTAACCTCAATACCTTTCGAGCGGGTATGCACATGGCAAGACAAAAATTCTTGCTGTGTGTTAATAATGCCTTCGGTCATACTAAACCCAAGCGCAAAATCCTCAAGATTAGTCGGGGTAGCCAGCATAACCACATGCGACACCCCGTTATAAACCAAGACGACTGGGACTTCCTCGGCAATATAATCGAGCTGGCTAACATGTTGGCCGTGTTGCCAGCGGTCAACAGTACTTTGCTGATAACTCGGCCATCCTAACTCTGGGCAAGGCCCATTAATCATTGGCCATGCCTTGGGCTAGCAAATCCAATTGGTCTTCTGAAAAAGCCTGATAATTCTTTTGCCACTCAGATTGTTGGCTTACTTTGGTGACTTGCACAGCAGTGACTTTGTACTCAGGGCAATTGGTCGCCCAATCCGAGTTATCGGTAGTGATGACATTAGCGCCAGATTCTGGAAAGTGAAACGTGGTATAGACTATGCCAGGTTGCACACGGTCACTGATAAGTGCGCGTAACACGGTTTCACCAGCACGACTTTTAATGCCCACCCAGTCCTGATTATTAACGCCCCTGTCTTCAGCATCGTGCGGATGGATTTCTAAAATATCCTCAGCATGCCAGACATTGTTTTGGGTGCGGCGGGTCTGTGCGCCGACATTGTATTGCGACAAAATACGACCGGTGGTTAGTATCAGCGGGAATTTTGGTGTCACTTTTTCAGCGGTTGGCACGTAACCTGTCAACATGAACAAGCCCTTGCCGTCATCACGCATAAATTCATCTTTATGCATAATGGGTGTACCGGTAGGTGATTCATCATTACAGGGCCACTGGATGCTACCGAGTTGGTCAATTTTTTCATAACTCACGCCAGCAAAGGTCGGCGTTAAACTGGCCAGTTCCGCCATGATTTCTGATGGATGGCTGTAACTCATCGGATAGCCCATCGCATTGGACAGCATTTGCGTCACTTCCCAATCCTGGTATTTCGCCAGCGGGGTCATCACCTTACGAACCGGTGAAATACGGCGCTCGGCATTGGTAAACGTGCCATTTTTTTCCAGAAAAGACGAACCAGGGAAGAATACATGGGCAAATTTGGCAGTTTCATTCAGGAACAAGTCCTGCACGATAACGCATTCCATAGCACGCAAAGCAGCGTGAACATGCTGGATGTCTGGATCAGACTGGGCAATGTCTTCGCCTTGTACATAAAGCCCCATAAAGGTTTTATCAATGGCAGCCTCAAACATATTGGGAATGCGCAAACCTGGCTCTGGACTCAAATCCGCTTGCCAAGTCATCTCAAACAAACCACGGGTAATATCGTCTGATACATGGCGGTAGCCTGGATATTCATGTGGAAACGAACCCATATCGCACGAGCCTTGTACGTTGTTTTGGCCACGTAGCGGGTTAACACCCACACCTTTACGACCCAAATTACCGGTCGCCATTGCCAAATTAGCAATGCTGATAACCGTGGTTGAACCTTGGCTGTGTTCAGTTACGCCTAAACCGTAGTAGATGGCTGAATTTTTGCCGGTCGCATAAAGTCTTGCCGCAGCTCTAACATCAGCAGCAGGTACACCAGTGATGGCTTCAGCCGCTTCCGGAGAATGCATGTCTTGGCCAATAAACGTGCGCCATTTGTTGAATGATTCGATATCACAACGCTCGTTAACAAAGGCTTCATCAACCAAATTTTCGGTGACGATCACGTAAGCCAAAGCATTCATTAACGCGACGTTGGTGCTAGGGCGCAATTTTAAATGGTAATCGGCTTGTACGTGCGGGGTTTTCACCAAATCAATTTGACGTGGATCGATCACGATAAGATTAGCGCCTTCACGCAGGCGTTTTTTCATCAATGATGCAAATACCGGATGGCCATCAGTCGGGTTAGCACCGATGACCATAATCACATCGGCTTCCATCACCGAATCAAAATCTTGCGTGCCGGATGACTCACCAAAAGTTTGTTTTAAGCCATAGCCAGTGGGGGAGTGGCAAACACGGGCGCAAGTATCAACGTTATTATTGCCAAAACCGGCGCGGGTCAGTTTTTGCATCAAGTACACTTCTTCGTTAGTGCAGCGCGATGAAGTGATGCTGCCGATAGAATCTTTGCCGTATTTTTGCTGTAGGCGTTTTAATTCTGAAGCGGCGTGGCCAATGGCTTCTTCCCAGCTGACTTCTTTCCACGGATCGTTGATATTGGCGCGGATCATCGGTTTGGTAACGCGATCTTTATGGGTCGCATAACCAAAGGCAAAGCGGCCTTTTACACAGGAATGACCATGATTGGCCTGGCCGTCTTTGTTCGGTATCATGCGGATGACTTGTTCACCTTTCATCTCGGCTCTAAATGAGCAGCCGACACCGCAATACGCGCAGGTGGTAACAATCGCATGTTCGGGCTGACCATGATCGATAACGGATTTTTCCATTAAAGTTGCCGTCGGGCAGGCTTGCACACACGCGCCACAAGAAACACACTCGGAATCCATGAACGCTTGATTTTGGCTGGGCGATACTTTGGAATCAAAGCCACGACCATCGATGGTTAACGCAAACGTGCCCTGAGTTTCTTCACAGGCTCTTACGCAACGCGAACAGACGATACATTTGCTGGGGTCAAAGCTGAAATACGGGTTGCTTTCATCTTTAACCGCGCTCAGGTGGTTTTCACCAGCAGGGTTGTAGCGCACTTCGCGCAAACCGACCGCACCGGCCATATCCTGTAGTTCGCAATCGCCGTTGGCGGAGCAGGTTAAGCAATCCAGCGGGTGCTCGGAGATGTACAATTCCATCACACCACGGCGCACGTCGGCCAGTTTGGGGCTTTGAGTCGATATTTTCTGGCCTTCGGCAACCGGCGTGGTGCAAGATGCTGGCATACCGCGCCCACCTTCAATTTGCACTACGCACAGACGGCACGAGCCAAATGGCTCAATACTGTCGGTGGCACACAATTTGGGAATGTCGATGCCAATACTGGCCGCCGCCCGCATAATCGATGTGCCCATAGGCGCTGTTACTGTAAAACCATCGATTTCCAAGGTAACCGTTTGCTGTGCAGCGGATACGGGTGTGCCAAAATCTTGTTGTTTATTGATGCTCATCGGGGTTTCCTCGTATCACTGGCTATTATCTATTTGTTGCATTTAACGCGTCTAATTACATTGGCGTAATGCTGGATTATTCGGTATTTGGGTAAATTTTAATTTTCATTCAAAGTGTAATCGCGTGTCATTGCTCTATAAGGCTGTATATAGGTGATGGCCAAATACTGTGCATTCACTGGGTGTAATGATACCGGCATTGCACAATCCGTATTTCGTTTTCTAGCACCTCATAAATAAGTCGATGTTCATTATCAATCCTGCGAGACCATGTATTCGCTTTCAGATGTTTTAACGCTTCCGGTTTTCCTAAGCCTGTGAACGGTGTTTTTACAGTTTCTTCAATCAGTTTAAGAATTTTTTGCGTGATACGCGGATTTTCTCGAACCCAATACTGCAAATCGTCTAACGCATGACTAGATAAGATTAAGCTGCGCTTTGATGTCATCAACCGAATTAAAACAGCTGTCGTTATTACGATTATTCAAGCTCGCCAATAATCGCTCTGCATTGGCAGGCGATTTTAACAAATAGTTGGTTTCCAGTAGTGATAAATAATCTTCTTGTGCAACTAACACAACATTACCGCCTTGTCTTTTCACAATAATAGACGCGTGATTACGGCACACTTCATTACAGGTTGCGTCTAAATTTTCTTGTAACTGTTGGTAAGTTATCGCTGTGTTCATAATTATTTCACCGGCCTTGCGTCACCATTAATCACAGTTAGTCATGTGCTTATCCGTTGTTCTCATCTTCAGGAAAAAAATCTTTTTCTAGCATCTGTGCAAAACTATAAGGGCATTGTTCAGGAAAATGCATTTTATCTATTCCTGTTTCATCTTCCGCACTCAGCCGCGCTTTTTCATAGGCGACAGCTATTTTATCACCCAAGTCATATTGCAGACTGGGGCTGTCCTCAAGCAGGCCTGAAATATCAATGCGTTGCATCAAAATCGTATTCTTCCAGCTTCTGGAGCGCAAAGCCGATTGAAATTGCCATTTCAGCAAGTGCGCCAACAGAACCGTTAAGCGACTCATTAGTTCCCGTTTTTCGCTTTTACTCATGGCCTCCAATTCCTCGGCAACCTGCTCAATATCCACTTCAGAAAACCGATTTTTACGCAATAACTCAGCGCTTTTAATCAGCCAGGCATAAAAATCTTTGTTGTAATCGGCTGTTGTTTCCATAGCGTTGATTTTAATCCTCTAAAATGTATATTTTTGAGAAACGGTGCTTAGTGGTAACCCGTATATACAGCGTTTTCAGTAACGGTTAGTTATATTCAATGGAGTACAAACCTAGGTTTGTACTCCGCCGTAAAAATTAACGTTATTCACCACATATGAAAACGCTGTAGTTAGCGAAATCGGCTAGAAGCAATGAAAACCAAGCACTTCACTTATCCTGTTATCCCAAAATCTTCCGGGAAATGATTCAACGCACTCAGCACAGGATAGGGTGTCATACCGCCTAACGCGCACAGTGAACCATTCAGCAAGGTATTGCACAAATCGCGTAGCAACGGCACGTTTTTGGCCAATTCTTTACCGGCCATAATATCCTCAATGACTTCACGCCCGCGCGTTGAACCTATACGACACGGCGTACATTTGCCGCACGATTCTATCGCGCAAAACTCCATACTGTAACGCGCCATTTCCGCCATATCGACCGTATCATCAAACACGACAATACCGCCATGTCCCAGTACCGCCCAGATGGCTGCGAAAGATTCGTAATCAACAGGCGTATCAAACTGCGATTCCGGCAAATAAGCCCCTAATGGCCCGCCGACCTGAACCGCTCGTATCGGTCTGCCAGTTGCAGAACCGCCGCCGTAATCGTACAGCAGTTCGCGTAAGGTCAAGCCAAAGGCCAACTCGACTAAACCACCGTGCTTGATATTCCCTGCCAATTGCAACGGCAACGTGCCGCGCGAGCGCCCCATACCGAAGTTACGGTAAAACTCGCCGCCTTTGTCTAATATGATTGGCACGCTAGCTAACGAGATAACATTGTTAATCACGGTAGGTTTGCCGAATAAACCGCTGATGGCGGGTAAAGGTGGCTTAAAGCGCACCAGGCCACGTTTGCCTTCCAGGCTTTCCAGCAAAGATGTTTCTTCACCACAAATATAAGCCCCAGCACCCAGACGCACTTCCAAATTAAATGCTTTGCCGCTGCCCTGGATATTATCGCCCAGGTATCCGGCAGCGTGGGCTTTAGCAATGGCTGCATTTAACGCTTCGTAAGCATGTGGGTATTCAACACGTAAGTAAATATAACCTTGCGTTGCGCCTACTGCTAAACCGGCTATGGTCATGCCTTCTATCAGCACAAACGGGTCATCTTCCATAACCATGCGATCTGAGAATGTGCCCGAATCACCTTCATCGGCGTTACAGACGATGTATTTTTGCTCGCCTGGTGCGTGTAGTACGGTATTCCATTTGATACCGGTAGGGAAAGCTGCGCCGCCACGTCCGCGCAATCCTGAATCAGTGACTTGTTTGACAATTTCTTCGGGGGATAGTTTCAAGGCATTGGCCAAACCACGGTAACCGTCATGGCTAAGATAGTCATCCAGGCTCACTGGATCGGTGATGCCGACACGGGCAAAGGTTAATCTTTCCTGTTTTTTAAGATATTCAATTTCTTTGGTTAAGCCTAAACTTAAGGCATGTTCACCGCCTTGGGTGAAATTAGCATCGAACAAGGTACTCACATCGCCAATCTGAACAGGGCCGTAGGCTATGCGACCTTGCGCGGTTTCCACCTCAACCAAAGGCTCAAGCCAGAATAGACCTCTGGAGCCATTGCGCACTAATTTAATGTCAATGGAACGCTTTTGTGCTTCTTGTTCGATAGCGGCTGCAATGCGATCTGCACCTAAAGATACTGCGCTGGAATCACGCGGAACATAAACAGTGATACTCATTCGCCCGCTCCTAACGCACTGATAACATCATCAAAAAGTTGTGGCGAAACACGGCCATAAATATCTTTACCAATTTGCATGGCAGGCGAGCAGGCACAATTACCTAAACAATAAACAGGTTCCAGGGAAAATTTTCCATCGGCGGTGGTTTCGTGAAAATCGATACCCAAGGTGTTTTTAACGTGAGCTTCCAGTTTTTTGCTACCCATCGCCTGACAGGACTCGGCAAGACACATATTAATAGTATGCTTGCCTGGCGGCGTATCACGAAAATAATGGTAAAAACTGATGACACCATGAACCTCGGCACGCGAAAGATTAAGCGTTTTTGCAATATCAGCAACGCTTTCTGGGGGAATGTAGCCTAATGTGTCCTGTATGCCATGTAGAATAGGCAAAAGTGCGCCAGGTTTATCTTTAAGGGCAGTAGCTATCTCTTGCACAGCCAACTGCGTAGTGCTTGGTTCGGTCATGTTTATCTCACGTTGGTGGGCTCCGCCCAATAAAACAACAGTCGTCCGTCTATAGTTGTATCGCAAAAATTGTCAGGCGCTAGCATAGCATAAAAATTTATGTCTAAAAATACATAAAAGATAGCATAGCTATCAGCAGCTAAACAGGTTGGGAAACCTTGATCTGGCGCGGTTTGCAAATCATTGTAAAATGTCCTAGGATGATGACGCGATAGCGTATGGTGTCTATTAAAATGCTAGTCAGGCATAGCTAAAAGCAGGGTATTGATTAGCCATTACATTTTTTGCATAAAACAACATAGAAACTGGCAAATAGAAAGTATAGCTGCAAAAAATTGCTACACGGTGGTATTTGCAGCGAAGTATTTTATAAGCCCGATTGTTAATATTTTAGTAACTACTCAGCCGTCCAAAAGATAGAGTAAAAGGTTCTTATTTGTCCACGGAAAGCACAAAAAACACGGAAAAAATGTGGGTGTTTTGTCGCAAAAAGAAGTATTACCGAAAACCTTTTGTGTCTTTTGTGCTTTCCGTGGACTTTGTTGTAACATCCACTGAGTAGTTACATATTTTAAAGTATACAAACCATCTAATTTTGAATAAGGCCAGCAAGCGATGTTAGATGTTTTTTTTACTTTTGATATTGAAATCTGGTGTGATGGCTGGAAAGATATTGATGCAAAATTTGTCCCGGCATTTCAGCGTTACGTTTATGGCAGCACCCCCAAAGGAAATGTGGGCTTGCCCTACAAGCTGGCGTTACTTGAAGATCACGGTTTAACAGGTGTTTTTTTTGTGGAGACGCTGTTTTCAGAGCGTTTTGGTCTAGCGCCTTTAGCGGAAATCATTCATCTTATCCAGGCATACCATCAGGAAATTCAGCTGCATATACATACTGAATGGGTGGATGAAGCCATTGTGCCTCTACTGCAACACGTTACCGGTAAAAGACAATTTTTGCACAATTTTTCGTTGACTGAACAATCAACGCTCATTGAAATAGGCGCTGCGCTGATAAAAAAAGCCGGTGGTGGTGAGGTAAATGCTTTTCGTGCCGGAAATTTTGGTTTTAATCGTGACACATTGCGTGCATTAGCGGCCAATAAAATCAATATAGACAGCAGCTATAACGCGACACGCTTTGGCCTGGCCAGTGGTATCAACCCAGGCAATCCGCTGGTGGATATTGTTGAATATCATGGTGTCTACGAATATCCCATGACGGTTTTTCATGATGGTTTTGAATTGCGCCATGCCCAGGTCAAAGCGTGTTCGCATAAGGAAATGGAAGGCTTACTTTGGCAGGCACTGGCAACGGAACGGGATGCCTTTGTTATTCTTTCGCATAATTTTGAATTATTAAACGTGCGTATGAATAGGCCAGACGAGATAGCCGTAAGCCGATTTCGAAAGCTCTGTCTATTTTTGGCAAAAAATCAGGACTGTTTTCGTGTCCGGGGCTTTAAAGATTTGACACCTTCCGAAGCAACATCGTACATGTTACCGCTCACTTCGCCGGTATGGAAAACCAGTTGTCGCATGGTTGAGCAAGTGCTACGTCGAGGATACCGATAACTAGACACTCAGCTCCATAGGTGTCATTTTGAAATGATCGATGGGGCAATCATCACCTCTTAGGCTAATAATCGGCCACACAGCTTGTGCAGCAAATAAGGCCAATGTTTCATCAGGATCAACCGCAACCGGATGATCTACCCGTTTCAGCAAAGGCAAATCGTTGTGTGAGTCAGTGTAAAACCAGCTGTTTTCCATTGTCTCTTGGGTCATCTCCAGCCATTCTTGTAAGAGCGTTACTTTGCCTTCCTGAAAACAGGGCACACCGTTAAATTTCCCTGTGTAGCGGCCATTGATAAACTCCGGTGTTGTCGCTAACAAGGTATCAATGCCGTATAAATTGACGATCGGCTCAGTGACAAAACGGTTAGTCGCGGTAATCACCAGTACGGTATCGCCTCTTGCTTTATGTTTGGCAATCAATTGTTGTGCAGGCTTTAATAGTAATGGTGTGATGATGTCGGCTATAAATTTTTCGCGCCACCGATACAGCTGTTCGGGTGGGTTATCTGCCAATGGCTGCAAAGAAAAATTCAAAAACTCAATAATATCCAATGTGCCCTGTTTATAGTCGTCGTAAAATTTGGCATTGGCGCTCTCATAATAGGCTTTATCAACAATACCCTGATCGACCAGAAATTGTCCCCATAAATAGTCGCTATCATTTGCAATCAGGGTATTATCCAAATCAAAAATTGCTAAACTCACGGTATTCCTTTTCTAAAATAGTTAGTTATATACTATAGCATCCGTACATTTTTTATGAAACAATGTTGCCACTTAAAAAACTGATCTACTTCGCAATTCCATCGCAATTCAGATTGAGGAACAGGTAGGATAACAATAACAGGTTTTAGCATGATAGACTCTAAAGGGTATCGACCTAATGTCGGCATTATCCTGTGTAATGACGAGGGTCGTGTGTTTTGGGCAAAACGGATGGGGGTGAACGCTTGGCAGTTTCCTCAGGGCGGAATAAATGATGATGAAGACCCCGAAACAGCGATGTACCGTGAATTATGGGAAGAAACAGGGCTTGAACAGCAGCATGTTCAAATCTTGGGACGTACGCGCTACTGGCTAAGGTATCAGCTACCAGAGCGCTATATACGCAAAAGCTCAATGCCTTTGTGTATAGGCCAAAAGCAAATCTGGTTTATGCTGCGTTTAGTCACTAATGATTCCAATGTCTGTTTTAATCGCTGCCCAAAACCGGAATTTGATGATTGGCGCTGGGTAGATTATTGGCAGCCCTTGAAGGACGTAGTTTATTTCAAACGCAAAGTGTATCAAAAAGCCATGGGGGAACTGGGCGCGATTCTTACGGTTGATTCGGTACCGGTGAATGCCACAGGCTATCTGACTAAAGAAACGCGGTAAAAGGAAGTCTTTGCTGGCTATCTGCGCTTAGTATCCGTGCGTGTGTATTTGCAAGCCAGCCAGCGCTTCGGCTAGACGAACGACTTCCGATTCGATCTGGCCATCATCATACAGCCTGATTATCCGATAGCCTGGCGAGGTATCATCCAGATCGAATTCTTTAGCCCTGGGTTTAAATTGGAAGCACGTTGATGGCGTACCCCATAATTGCACAGCGCCCACTTTTGCCTCAAGAGTTTGATGGATATGGCCGTGGACTATGGCTTTTACTTGCGGGTAGCGGCTGATTGTCGCAAACAACTGTTGGCGGTTTGCTACGATCATGGTATCCATCCAAATGCTTTGTGTTTCCAGGCAGTGATGGTGCATGGCAAGCAGCGCATAATGCTTGGGATATTTAGCCAGGCACTCGTCTAAAAATACTAATTCTTCGTGCGATAAATAGCCACCGGTAGCACCGATTATCTGGCTGTTCAAACTAATTAATTGCCAATTGTTGAATAAGACCTGCTTGCGGCAATTTATGCTGCCAGTATTAAAAACCTGCTGCATGATGTCATAAGCATCATGATTGCCGGGCAGGCAAATACAGGGTGTGTCGTAAGCGTCAAGCGCAGTACGAATGTATTGATAACTGGCCACACATGGGTCTTGTGCCAAATCTCCTGTTAGCAGGATTAAATCAAAGTGGTGTTTGGCAAAAGCCTGTTTAATTATTTTCTGAAAATAATGCGCGGTATTAACACCCAGCAAGGTGGCATCGGGCGAGGATAAGATATGCGAGTCGGTGACATGCAATAGCGTTGTGCAATTTGTGGGTTTAGTCATGGCCATTGCTCATTCAACCGCTCTACGCAGAATTTTAGAATTTCTTTGCGGATTGTAAAGTTTTTTCAGGGGTTCAGGCAGGCTGTTAATGTCTGACAAGATAAAGCCGCGCTCGATAAACCAGTGCGTCGTTTGTGTTGACAAGACAAATAATACGTTCAACTTTAACTTTTTGGCGGTTAAACACGCATGGTCAAACAGACGCTGGCCGCGTGACCCTCCCCGATAATCAGGGTGTACCGCAAGACAGGCAATTGCGCCAAACTGTTCCTGCGGATTCGCGTGTAAAGCCGTGCAGCCGATAATTAAGCCGTCACGTTCGATGACGATGTAATCGCTTATTTCCATTTCGATTTTTTCACGCGAACGTTTAGCCAGTATGCCTTGCTGTTCCAGTGGCTTTATGAGTTCCAGAATACCGCCAATATCGTTTAAAGTGGCGGTACGTAGCTCCTCAAAAGGTGTACAACTGATTAATGTGCCGATACCATCGCGGGTGAACAGCTCCAGCAACAATGCGCCATCTTGCGTCCGGTCAATTAAATGCACACGGCTGATACCTGCCTGACAACCTTGAATAGCGGCTTTGATCGGTAAGTGAATAAGCTCTGAAATATCCGGATGTTGTTGTAACAAAGCATGGGCTTCAGTGGTGGTCATTTGCCGTATTGGCTCGCCATTACTGGGGTTGCTGCAACTTTTTTCGGTCAGCAAGATTAACTTTTCGGCATTTAAGGCGATGGCAACGTCTGTAGCAACCTGTTCGCCCGACAAGTTAAAAATCTCGCCACTGGGTGAATAGCCAATAGGGGAGATGACCACGATGATATTTTGATCAAGTTGCTGATGGATGGCGGCACTGTCTACGCGGCGCACTTCACCGGTATGGCAATAATCAATGCCGTCGATCACTCCCATGGGTTTGGCGGTAACAAAATTTCCAGAGGCCACTTTAAGCTCATACCCTGCCATCGGTGAGTTCGCCAGCCCCATCGACAACAAGGCTTCAATCTCTACGCGCACCAGACCTGCGGCTTCTTTGGCACATTGCAGCGCCAAATCATCGGTAATGCGTAGATTGTTATGAAACAGGGCAGGGTGGTTGAGCTTGTTAAGGCGCTGGTCTATATGTGGGCGTATGCCATGTACCAGAACCAGGCGTATCCCTAAACTGCTAAGCAAGGCAAAATCATGGACATGGTGATCAAAATCGGCAGCGAGTACGGCTTCTCCGCCAAAAGAGATGACGAAGGTTTTGTTGCGGTGCGCGTGGATGTAAGGCGATGAATTTCGAAACCAGCTTACAAATGAGTTTTGAAGTGCCATGAGTTATCTATAGAAAGGATTAAGCCTGAATTACAGATGCCGTTTTCAGTAATGATTTGACGGCAATTATAACGGCCTTTTTTATGGGGTGTTTGCGAATATGTGCGAATAATTTAGGTAATAATGACTTGACTTTTTAGTAGATAACTGACGCTGCGCTATTTCTAATAGAAAAGCACGATCCACGAAAAACACGAAAGGCACGAAAAAATGGGCTGCGTACTTATTTAAAATTACCTGAAAAAAGCCGTGCGTTTGTGCGTTTGGGTTTGCTAGCCAACTTCCCGTTACTGTTCAAAAATAACAATCGATCAAAATCGTATTGCGAATACTTTTCGTGCCTTTCGTGTTTTTCGTGGACAATGCGAACATCAGTAGAGAAATAGTTTTTTACCCATCAGCGCCGATATAAGCCACCGGCATTATCCAGAAGCCGTTTTTGAGATGAATCGGAGCGTGGATGTGGTGAGCCGATGCTGAAGGTTCACCTTCGCCGCGAATCACTTTGCCGCTGAAGTCGCAGACTATCAGGTTGGAAGCGGTGATCTCGGAAAAATGCAGGCCGAAGGGGTTGACCAGAAAGTGTTGCCCATCCGGCAACACGGAAGAAAAATGGTTGGCTATGGCTTCGTGGAGATTATTGGCTACTGCAAGATGGAAGGCGGCCGCTAGATCGATTCGCTAGTTCCATTCGGCTTCAGTTATGTTTGATGCGCTCATAAAATTATGCAGGCAATTACTTGATTTGCACTAAGCCAATGATTGCAATCACTGACCAAACAACGTTCAACCAAAACAGTGGCTTGGCATCTTTATGTTTTGCGTTGACTACCATACATAAAGCACCTGCCAAATTCAACAGATGGTACGGGGTGGAGCTGACATCCAGGAATTTTAGGGTAACAAACAAATACGCGCTAATAATCAGGATGAAGCCGAGCCAGCCAATTTGATCGTAGCGTTTATTTGTCAATGTTGTTTTAGCTGAGTCATAAAGAGCTTGCCTTCAATTAATATTGAAGGCTCGGCATCTATTTCATGACAGCGTTTTTGTATTTCTTGCCGCCACGATTCTGAGACAATGAAGTCTTCCTCATAGTCCAAACTTTCCAGCAATATTTCAGCGATATAAGCCCTTAACCCTGGCTCAAGTTTTAATGCTTGCTTGGTAATGGCTTCTACTTTCATAAAGCACTTCCAGTTTTGGTAGTTAAGTATTGAGTCCGCTAAGCATACAGCGTTTTCATATCCAGTGAATAACATTAATTATTAGCGGTGGAATGCAAACCTAGGTTTGCATTCCACCGAATATAACTAATCGACGCTGAAAACACTGTAAGTGTAAGCTGTCCCATTTAATCCAGGTTATCAGTCACCGCACCTAGCGAAGCTGAATTTACCAATTTAGCATATTTTGCCAGCACACCACGGGTATAACGCGGCGCTGGTTGTTGCCACTTAGCCAGTCTAGTAGCTACTGCTTGGTCATCAATATGCAGCGTTAGCAGGTTTTTTTCGGCATCAATTGTAATGGCATCGCCATTTTCAACAATGGCTAACGCACCGCCAACATAGGCCTCTGGGGTGATATGCCCCACAACAAACCCGTGCGTGCCGCCGGAAAAACGGCCATCAGTAATTAATGCCACTTCTTTACCCAAGCCTTTGCCCATAATCGCAGAAGTAGGGGAGAGCATCTCGCGCATACCAGGGCCGCCTTTCGGGCCTTCATAACGGATGACAATGACATCGCCTTTAACAATATCGCCGTTCAATATGCTTTGCAGCGCCTGTTCTTCAGCATCGAATACTTTGGCTGTTCCAGTAAATACCAGGCCTTCTTTACCGGTAATTTTAGCAACCGCGCCTTCAGAAGCCAGATTGCCGTATAACACGACCAAATGGCTGTCTTTTTTGATGGGATTATCCAGAGAGCGGATCATATCCTGGCCATCAGGGTACGGATTTACATTAGCCAGATTCTCAGCCATAGTTTTTCCGGTCACCGTCAAACAATCACCGTGCAATAAGCCTTTGTCCAGCAACACTTTCATCAGCGGTTGAATGCCGCCGATTTCGATGAGTTCCGCCATCTGGTATTTGCCGCTAGGCTTTAAATCAGCTACTAACGGAACATGTTTACCGATGCGGGTAAAATCATCCAGGGTAATATCCACATTCGCGGCGTTGGCCATTGCCAACAAATGCAGGACGGCATTGGTCGAGCCACCTAAAGCAATCACCACGGTAATGGCATTTTCAAAGGCCGGCTTGGTCATGATGTCGCTGGGTTTAATGTCTTGTCTCAGCAGCTCCAATACCGCAGCACCGGCACGTTCGCAGTCCAGGCGTTTGTCATCCGAAATAGCCGCTTGCGCGGAACTGTTCGGCAAGCTCATGCCCAGGGCTTCAATGGCCGAGGCCATGGTATTGGCCGTATACATGCCGCCGCAAGAGCCTGGGCCTGGAATGGCTTTGGCCTCAATCGCAGCAAGTTCAGCATCATCAATCTGGTTATTGGCGCGTGCGCCAACCGCTTCAAACACTGATACCACATCCAGTTTTTTATCTTTATGACAGCCCGGCATAATAGTGCCACCATACACAAATACGCTAGGGCGGTTTAATCGTGAAATCGCCATCATACAACCGGGCATATTTTTATCGCAGCCGCCGATAGCGACAATGCCATCAAAGCCTTGGCAGCCGACAACGGTTTCAATTGAATCAGCAATAACCTCGCGCGATACCAGCGAGTATTTCATCCCTTCAGTACCCATGGAAATACCATCGCTGATGGTAATGGTATTGAAAATAACGGCTTTGCCGCCGCTGTTATTAACGCCTATGCCCGCTGCATCCGCCAGCTTGTTGATATGCATGTTGCACGGTGTCACCATGCTCCACGTCGAGGCGATACCTATTTGTGGCTTTTTAAAATCGTCGTTGCTAAAACCGACAGCGTGCAGCATGGCACGACTGGGCGCACGCTCCATGCCGTCAACAACTAAAGCAGAATGGGCGCGGGTATTTTTGTCACCGGATTGACTCATGTCGGTATTTTCCTGAGGATGATGCGTTTAACGATTAATGACGGGAGGATAAACGTAAGCAAGGCACTGAAATTAAAAAGAACCCCATTGATTTCTACGTCCCCAGCTAATTTTAGGAATGATGAAGCCTAACAGGACACCGGCCAGTGCTAAACCACCCCCGTACAAAAACCAGTCTTGATTGGCACTGTCTTTTAGCGCTTGATTTTCAAGTTTGAACTGTTGTAAATCGCGTTCAACGTTAACGACGCGCTCTTGAAGGCTATCGCGCTCATTCTTGATTTGTAGCGCATTAGCGGATGTTTTTTTCAATTCGGTCAGTTCCCTGTTTAACAGTTCTTTGTCTTTTGTTAAAGAAAACTCCAAAGGAGTTACTGGGGCATTAGGGTCTTTTATGGCTTCGCCATTAGGATCAACAACTGGTGTCTGTTCGGTGGCCGCTGCTTTATGTTTACTATGGCCACGATGATGTGATTTAGCCTGGGCTATGCCACAAATCAGTATTAAAAGGAAAAATGTGCTGAGTATTTTCTTCACTGGAATCACTTTATTATTAATTGTCTATTTTAGGTTCAGTATTTGCTAGTGGTTGCACAAAAGAAACTCTAGGAGTGCTTTTTGCGCATGCAAACGATTCTCAGCTTCATCGAAGATAACGCTTTGTGATCCGTCTATAACATCGGCGCTCACTTCTTCGCCACGATGAGCTGGCAAGCAATGCATAAATAAAGCGTTTTTATTGGCCGCGTTCATAATTTCAGTACTAACCTGAAAGTTCTTAAAAGCTATCTGACGTTGTCTCTGTTCTTCTTCTTGCCCCATACTGGCCCAAACGTCGGTAACTATCAAGTCAGCATTTTCAGCAGCTGCCAAGGTTGAGTCAAAAAACACAACCCGATCACCAGCGGCGGCAACGATATCCTGCTGCGGCGCGTAACCTGTAGGGCAGGCGATATTGAGCTGAAAATCGAGTAACATCGCGGCGTGGATATAAGAATGGCACATATTATTACCATCACCAATCCATGTCACCTTTTTATTTTTAATGTCGCCACGGTGTTCAAAATAGGTTTGCATATCAGCCAGTAACTGACACGGATGCTGGGTATCTGTTAAACCATTAATGACAGGAACACGGGAATGCTGTGCAAAGGTGGTGACGGTATCATGGGCATTGGTTCTTAACATAATGCAATCCACCATGCTGGATATTACCCTGGCACTGTCTTGTAATGGCTCGCCGCGTCCCAATTGCGTGTCTCTAGGCGACAAAAACAGGGCGCTACCGCCAAAATGGCTCATCCCAGCCTCGAAGGAAATGCGCGTGCGCGTGGATGATTTTTCAAAAATCATCGCCAGAACCTGGCCTTTTAGCGGCTGATAATCAGGGTCACGGTGGTTTTTTAGTTGTATGGCTCTTTGGATTAAAAAACGAAATTCTTCGCTAGTCAGATCAAGTAAGCTAATAAAATGTCTAGGCTGACTGCTCATAGTGATTGTGCTGTGTATTCTGTAATAATCATGGATAACGTGGTTACTAGTTGATCGATTTGTTGTTCGTTAATAATCAGGGGTGGCAGTAAGCGTATGGTTTTTTCGTTGGTGACATTAATCAATAAATGCTGATGTAATGCCATCGTCACTAATTCTGCACAGGGTTTGTCGAGTTCGATACCTATCATCAAGCCCTTGTTACGCACATCAATGACGTGTTCATTGTTTTGCAGCTTATCACGTAATGCGGAACAGATGGCATTGCCTTTTTGGGTAGCCAAATCGATCAGATTGTCATCTTCCAGGGTTTTCAATACCGCCAATGCTGCGCTACAGGCCAATGGGTTACCACCAAACGTAGAACCGTGTGTGCCTGCGGTCAAAGTTTGTGCTGCAATACCCCGCGCTAAACAGGCACCAATTGGCACGCCATTACCTAATGCTTTTGCTAAGGTACAAACGTCCGGTTTGATGTCAGTGTGTTGAAAAGCCAAAAATTTTCCGGTACGCCCAATGCCGGTTTGGATCTCATCCAGCATCATCAAGATATTGTATTGATCGCACAACTCCCGTATACGGCTTAGATAATCCTGTGCGGGTATATTAACCCCACCTTCGCCCTGAATAGGTTCAACCAGAATCGCGACGATATTTTTATGCTGTTCCAGTGCTTGCGAAATGGCATTGATATCGTTATAAGGCACGCGAATAAAGCCTTCTACCAAAGGCGCGAAACCTTGTTGTACCTTGACATTGCCGGTAGCGCTTAACGTAGCCAGGGTACGACCATGAAAGCTTTTTTCCATGACAAGTATAGCGGGGTTTTCTATACCTGATTGATGACCAAATTTACGTGCCAGTTTAATAGCCGCTTCATTGGCTTCTGCGCCGGAATTGCAAAAGAAGACATTGTCCATGCCGCTTTTTTCGGTCAGCTTGCTGGCCAGTTGTTCCTGAACGGCAATCCCGTAAATATTTGAGGTGTGCAGCAAGCGTTTGCTTTGCTCGCAAATAGCCGTATGTACGGCAGGATGCGCGTGCCCTAAATTACACACAGCGATACCGGACAGTGTGTCCAAGTAGCGCTCGCCTTGTTCATCCCACAACCATGCGCCTTCCCCTTTGTAAAAGGTGACAGGTAATCGACCGTAAGTGGGCATAATATGACTGGTCATGGCATTGATCCAAAAGGAAGAAATAGATAGCCATGTCTGGCTACGTTTTTAAAAAAACCGTTGATTATAAATTTCAATGTCATTATAAGCAAGAACGGGGTTGTAAGATTCGCTTCTTAAAGTGCTTTAAAGTTGATAGAATTAGCCTAATTCATCTTTGAAATGACTAATAAAGAGGCTGTAAATATGACTGTTATAGAAAGAATTCAAGAACAACTTAAAAACCCTGTCGTGCTGTACATGAAGGGTTCACCGGATTTTCCACAGTGCGGCTTTTCAGGCCAGGCGGTGCAAATATTGGGTGCGTGCCAGGCAGAATACGCCCATATCAATATTTTTGAAGACCCGGAGTTACGCGAAGCATTGAAAGAATACTCAAGCTGGCCGACTTATCCGCAACTTTATGTGGGCGGTAAGCTGGTCGGTGGTTGCGATATTATGATTGATCTGTACAAAAAAGGTGAATTGGCAACCATGCTATCTTCCGTAGGCGCTGTTGCAGCCTAATTGATTGTATTTTAAAGAGCGTACAGGTCATCTGTATGCTCTTTAATGACTATTTTTACCTATCTGTAATTTAGCCCAACCCGTTGAGCATAATTTTTAAAATATCATTGTGAGTCATTTCTTTGCCATTAAATTTACTCATTGCGATTATGCTTTTCAGCCTTAAAGCTAAACGAAAGGAATCTATACCATCTTCGTAATAGTTAATTCTTACTTTTTCAACATCGGGTATAAGTTCATCTGCGTCTTTATCAAAAGAACTGAGTAAAAAATCCAACTTTTCAGCTCTGTTCATAGTGCTTTCCATCATGTCATCAAATTCCTTTGCTTTGTCAACGATGGATATATCTTTAAAAAAGTTATCAAAGTCATTCAGCAAGCCCATGTCTTTTGCTGTAATTAAGCTATTTAAGACGATAGCATCGGTTATTTCTGCAATGTTTCTAGGAATATAACGATCAAAAAAGGCAATAGCATGTAAAGCTCTTTCATGTGATCTTACATCGAGATGTAGCTAATCATCGCTGTCACTGAAGAATGAACCTATAACAATAGGGTGTAAATGCTTAGGTATGTCTTGATATTTTTTTTCAAAAACAAGTTTCTTGGCTTCATGATCAAATAACCAAACCCAACGGTTATTAAGCGACTCATAAGACATACATTTCAGATTAGTGAATATTTTTCTATGCAGCGCTTGTTTGTCATGCAGCTTGTAGCACAAGCGAACAGGTTGCGCATATTCCCCTGTCAATGTTGCCATAATAGCGCCCTTGTTTATTGCATCTTGCTTGAGTGAGTTCTGGCTGGGTTTGCCAATCTCTTGACTGGCTAATGACTGTTCATCGGTAATTAAACAGCATTTTTTATATTTTTTGCCACTGCCACAATGGCAGACTTCGTTTCGATTTAGTTTCATAGGTTAATTTTATTTTAGAGTTTATAAAGCTGCCGGAATTTGCAATGCCCGCCAGCGATTAACCATCATACAAAATAATTCCGCAGTAATTTCGGCATCATACAGTGCTGAATGGGCTTTTTCGTTATCCCACTTTAGCCCGGCAGCTTCAGCAATCTTTGCCAGCACGGTTTGTTGATAGACCAGTCCACCCAATGTGGCCGTGTCAAACGTGCTAAAAGGATGAAAAGGATTACGCTTTATTTGTGTCCGTTGTATAGCAGCATTCAAAAAAGCAATATCAAACGCAGGGTTATGGCCGACCAGAATGGCTCGTGAACAATTATTGCGCTTGAGAGCGTCTTTTATCGGTTTAAAAATCAGATTTAAAGATTCTCTCTCCTCTAGAGCCATGCGAAAGGGATGATAGGGATCGATGCCGTTGAATTTAAGCGCAGCCGGATCTAACTCCGAATTTTTAAAGGGCATAACATGCGTGGCATGGCGCTCGGTGATTTCTAAATCATAAGCACTATTATACTCGACAATAATGGCAGAAATCTCCAGCATGGCATGTTTTTTAGGGTTAAAACCGGCTGTTTCTATGTCGACAACAACGGGCAGATAACCTCTAAAACGTTTATTTAGAGGGATTTCAGTTGGATTCATTAATGGGGAATTAAGGATTGTTAGGGGGGTAGCCTGTATGGTAATCCAATCTACCAAAAATAAAAACAGTTATGGCTTGATGTCATTGTAATTTCCAGCGCACTATTTCATTGGCTTTCAAGGGGGTAATGGATAAATCGTGCTCACCATAACTCGCAGGTACTTGCCAGGGTTCTTGCTTTAAGCTGATTGTTGTTGTGTTGCGCGGCAGTCGATAGAAGTCCGCACCGTTAAAACTGGCGAAACTTTCCAATTTATCCAAAGCGTTCGCAGTTTCAAAGGTTTCTGCATAGAGTTCGATGGCTGCATGGGCACTGTAACAGCCCGCACAGCCACAACTATTTTCTTTTAAGTGCGTTAGGTGAGGGGCGCTGTCGGTACCTAAAAAGAATTTTGGGTTGCCACTGGTTGCGGCAGCAACTAACGCTAGGCGGTGTTTCTCACGTTTGATGATCGGCAAACAATAATAATGTGGCCTTATGCCACCGGCCAACATCGCATTGCGGTTAAACAATAAATGCTGCGGGGTAATGGTTGCAGCAATTTTATCCGACGACGCTAGCACAAACTCTACCGCTTCCTGAGTGGTTGCGTGTTCAAAAACGAGTCGTAGATTAGGGAAGTTTTTCACCACATCCACTAAATACGTCTCGATAAACATTTTTTCCCGATCAAAAATATCGCATTGTTCGTCGGTGACTTCACCGTGTAAAAGTAACGGCACATCGTGTTTTTCCAGTGCTTCCAATAACGGATAAATAGTTTTTAAATTGGCGACACCGGCATCGGAATTGGTGGTTGCGCCAGCAGGATAAAGCTTAAAGGCATGGACATGTTCAGATTCGGCGACTTTTCCCACTTCCTGTATTGTTGTTTGCGCGGTTAAATATAAGGTCATTAACGGTGTAAAGTTTAATCCTGCCGGAACCGCTTGCAAGATTTCATCGCGGTACGCCATTGCTTGCGCTACAGTTGTTACCGGCGGCTTAAGATTGGGCATGATAATCGCACGGGCGAATTGTCTGGCGGTATGGGCAATGACAGTTTTTAAAATAGCGCCATTTCTGACGTGTACATGCCAGTCATCCGGCTGGGTTATGGTTAATGTTTTCATGATTACCGTTTAAATCTGTAAAATAGCGCCCATTATTATAGAAGCGACTTGAAAAACCAACTATCGTCCGCTATATCTGTTCATTTTAGGAGTAATCAATGCCAATCTACGAATACCAATGCCAATCTTGTGGGCATGCGTATGAAGCCTTACAAAAACTCAGTGCCGAGCCGCTAACGCAATGTCCTGCCTGCAACAAGCCGGATTTGGTTAAGAAAATTTCTGCGGCGGGTTTTAGGCTGAAAGGGGCTGGCTGGTATGAAACCGATTTTAAAAGTGGCACGAAAAAGAATGTTGCAGGGGAGGGCGGCGCACCCGTCCCATCAGTTGCCAAAGCCACTGAATAACAGTATGTCATTGCCCGTTGCAAACCATCATTAATCATTTTAGTTACCATCATTACATAGGGAAAAAACATGCGTACCCACAAGTGCGGAGAACTTAATAAACAACAGCTAGGAGCCACCGTTGACATCTGTGGTTGGGTACACAGACGACGTGACCACGGCGGCGTTATTTTTATCGATTTGAGAGATCGTGCCGGACTGGTGCAGGTTGTGGTCGATCCTGACGTTGCCGACACATTTACCATTGCCGAGCATGTGCGCAGTGAATATGTCTTGAAGATCAGTGGTATCGTGCGCGACCGCCCCGCCGGTACGACTAATCCTAATATGAGTTCAGGCGAGATTGAACTGCTGGCCAAGCACATTGAAGTGCTGAACGAGTCCGAAACACCGCCGTTCCCCATTGAAAGCGATATTGAAGTCAACGAAGAACTGCGCTTGCGCTACCGTTATATTGATTTGCGCCGCACCGCCATGCAGGAAAAAATGAAAGTGCGCCGCGATGTCACCCGTGTGCTGCGTAATTTTCTCGATGACAACGAATTCTTTGAGATTGAAACGCCGTACTTGACCAAAGCCACACCGGAAGGCGCACGCGACTATATCGTACCGAGCCGTACCCACGAAAACTCATTTTTTGCGCTGCCGCAATCGCCACAGTTGTACAAACAAATGTTGATGATTGCCGGTATGGATCGTTATTATCAAGTGGTGCGTTGTTTCCGTGATGAGGACTTGCGTGCCGACCGTCAGCCTGAATTCACCCAGCTGGATATCGAAACTTCGTTTATGAACGAAGATGAGATCATGATCATCATGGAAGAGATGATTCGCCAGTTGTTTGCCAAAGTCATTAACGTGGAACTGGATGCCAAGTTTCCGCGCATGAGCTACCAGGAAGCCATTTCGCGCTACGGTATTGATCGTCCTGATTTACGGATTCCGCTGGAATTGGTCGATATTGCCGACGATATGAAAGACGTGGATTTCAAGGTGTTTTCAGCGCCTGCCAACGATCCGAAAGGCCGTGTTGCCGCCATGCGCGTACCGAACGGCGGCGAATTGCTGAGCCGCAAAGATATTGACGATTTGACCAAATTTGTCAGCATTTACGGTGCGCGGGGTTTGGCGTATATTAAAGTCAATGATTTGGCGGCAGGGCTTGACGGCTTGCAGTCTCCGATTGTTAAGTTTGCTTCCGCTGAAGTCTGGGCGAGTGTCATGGCCAAAACTGGCGCTCAAGACGGTGACTTAATCTTCTTTGGTGCCGATAAAGCCAGCATCGTCAACGAAGCGATGGGCGCGTTGCGGGTTAAGTTAGGCCACGATCTTAAATTGCTGCAAGGCGAGTGGAAACCGGTTTGGGTGGTTGATTTCCCCATGTTTGACTGGGATGAAAAATCAGGCCGCTTCAATGCGATTCATCATCCGTTTACTGCACCTAGCTGTTCGGTTGAAGAGCTGGTGGCGAATCCAGGTCAAGCTTTGTCACGCGCTTATGATTTGGTGTTGAACGGCACGGAAGTGGGCGGTGGCTCGATTCGTATTAATAGAACCTCCATGCAACAAACTGTGTTTGAAATTTTAGGCATTGGTGAAGAAGAAGCCAGAGAAAAATTTGGCTTTTTGCTTGATGCACTGAAATACGGTGCGCCACCGCACGGTGGTTTGGCCTTTGGTTTGGATCGTTTGGTGATGTTGATGACCGGTTCTACCTCGATTCGTGATGTGATTGCATTTCCGAAAACGCAATCGGCAGCGTGTCCGTTGGTGAGTGCGCCAGCTGTGGTAACTGATGAACAATTGAAAGAATTGGGTATACGCTTGATTAAACCGGCGGGTAAGGAAAAAGTAACTGATAAAAAAAACTAATTCATCTTTGATGGAGGAACTGATTGATAATCAGTTCCTCTAGTGAGAGTATAAGCAGAATACATTATTACAAATAATCATATCTC
Organism: Crenothrix polyspora; assembly: GCF_900163745.1. Classification (GTDB taxonomy): domain Bacteria; phylum Pseudomonadota; class Gammaproteobacteria; order Methylococcales; family Methylomonadaceae; genus Crenothrix; species Crenothrix polyspora_B. The sequence continues at coordinate 1,154 of NZ_FUKJ01000357.1, read as the reverse complement.
TATGAAATATAAAATAAATGCAGTTTTATTTGTTTTTACAGCTTTGTTAGTTGGTTGTGTGCCGACATTGACTGTTAATTATGATTCGAAACCTTCTGGGGCAACACTCTACGTAGATGGTGTAGCAGATGGCCTTACGCCTATGAGTAAAACGTATGTCTTGACTGAAAATCAATTGAGACAAGGTTTTGTTAAATTTTTGGGAACAAAAGTTGTCTGGGCTAGTGGTGCTTCAGCAGAGATTCAGGATATTAGTCTTGACGGTAAGCTTAGCAATGTAGCTGTTCGGTGTTCGCATTGCTCTCAAAATTATATATTTTATCGACCTAAAGAGCATAAAGATCTCGCTACTGATACGGCTGCTGAGTTGCAACATAATAAATTTCTTGAAGAAGAAAGAAAAAAGCCCATTGAACTCGGTGCTGGGCTTACAAATTATGGTGGATATTTTGTTGATACTACTCATTCCGACAATCCCGATAGGACTGACGCATTGACAGATAGGGAAAGATTTGGGGCAGGATTAGAACTAAGTAAACCTAGTCCACGATAAAAAATATTTCTATGTTCAGAAAAACAGCTCGTTCGCCAAGTGCCGTGTGTACTTTGCCTGTGTCAGCGATATTCCAGAACAAGCTGATTGGGAAACCGACTGTATTAAATTAAACTTCAAAAAATGAGCGAACCGTTGGTGAATATATACCTAATAGGTTTTATGGGGTGCGGAAAAAGTTACTGGGGTCGAAAATTAAGCCAGAAGCTAGAAATACCTAGCTGTGATATAGACCATATAATTGAAATTAAAGAAAAATCCAAAGTATCTGATATATTTTATAATAATGGTGAAGATTATTTTAGAAAAAAAGAATACCAAGTATTGCAGGATTTGATAAGCATAAATGAGGCTTGTATTGTTTCATGTGGTGGCACACCTTGCTTTAATAACAATATGGAGTTAATGAATTCTCACGGTATTACTATTTACTTAAAGGCTAGCAAAGAATATTTATTTAATCATTTAAAAATAAATCGAAAGATTAGACCTTCCATTGCCAAGCTTAACGATACTGAATTAAGAAACTTTATCGATATAACCGACATTCCGCACCCCTTATTCCAAATTTGCATATAATTTGACGTAACGCTTTCCAAGC
>NZ_FUKJ01000332.1 GCF_900163745.1 Crenothrix polyspora | reverse complement strand
GCGCAACGCGATTACTTTGGCGCACATACTTACGAACGGGTCGATCAACCCAGAGGCCAGTTTTTCCATACTGACTGGACTGGGCACGGCGGCAAGACTGCATCAACTACCTACACGGTATAAAATAGGCTGGCAACTTAAGGCGGGACATTTTTTTTAAAAACCGTTCGTGGTGAGTTTGTCGAAGGATGGACGGTGTGCCCCGCTCATGTGGTTCGACAAGACAGCATTTTTATCTATCCGTGGACTTTTTTAAAGTTCAAACTACCTTAACTTCTATGAACGCAGACTCCTGTACTTACGTTATTTTTGGCTCCACTGGCAATTTATCACGCATTAAACTGATGCCTGCCCTGTACCATCTGGACGTGGCAAAGCAACTACCCCAAGGTACCCGCATTATTGCCATAGGTCGTAGACCCTGGGATCAGGAAAAATGGCTGGCCGAGCTGAGGGATATGATCCAGACCAAAGTCAAAGATGATTTTGATGAAAAGGTCTTTCAGCGTTTTAGTGCCAGGATGCATTACCATCGTGGCAATATCGACCAAGCCGAATGTTATAGCGAACTGGCCGCAACACTTGACCAGAAAAGCCAGTTCCCCAAAAACATCGCCTTTTACCTGTCCATCAGCCCGGCAGACTTTGGCCCGGTGATGGAAAACCTCAGCAACAACCACCTGTTTGATGAAGAAAGCGGCTGGCGGCGGGTCATTATTGAAAAGCCGTTTGGCTATGACCTGGACAGCGCCCAGGCTTTGCAAAAGCGTATCAGCCATTATTTGACCGAAGAACAAATTTACCGCATCGATCACTATCTCGGTAAAGGCATGGTGCAGAACGTGCTGGTGTTCCGCTTTGCCAACGTAATGCTGGAACCGCTATGGAACCGCAATTATATCGACCATATCCAGATTACCCATTCGGAAGCTCTGGGCATTGAAAGCCGCGCCGACTATTACAACAGCGCCGGTGCATTGCGGGATATGCTGCAAAGCCATCTGCTGCAAATGTTGACGCTGGTGACGATGGAGCCGCCGGTGTCAATGGAAGCAGAGGCACTGCGCGATGAAAAGGTTAAAGTGCTCAAATCGATACGGCCTATCCCTAAAGAAGCCGTGCATGCCCAAGCTTTCCGTGGTCAATATGCCAAAGGCGTTATCAATGATGAGAAGGTAAACGGCTATTTACAGGAAGACAATGTGCCCGCCAGTAGCGTCACTGAAACTTATGCCTCCATGAAGCTGTACATCGACAACTGGCGCTGGCGCGGTGTGCCGTTTTACCTACGCACCGGCAAACGCATGGCAAAATCACAATCGACTATTTCCATCTGTTTTCGCCACCCCCCCTTACAGTTCTTCCGCGATACCAATGTCCAGTGCATGAATCCCAACTGGGTGTTGTTGGGTATCCAGCCGGAAGAGTGCATACGCATAGAAATGACGGTAAAAGAGCCCGGCCTGGAAATGAACACCCGTACCAGTAGCCTGGATGCCAGTTTCCGTAATCACGATGAAAAAGCCATTGATGCCTATGAAGACCTGTTGCTGGATGTCTTAAAAGGTGACCGCTCATTGTTTTTGCGCTTTGACGAAGTTGAATACGCATGGCGGATTGTTGATCCCATTTTGCAAGTTTGGGCGGTTGAACGTGATTACATTGCCACCTATCCGGCGGGTTCCTGGGGGCCTGAAGACAGCCGTTTATTTGATAAAGAGGAGCAATCCTGGCGCAGTTCCTTAACGCCGGAGTGTAAATAAATGCAAGAAAACAGTCGATGGCACATATTAGATACCAGTGATGACGTTGCAAAAGCTGCGTGCCAGCGCATACTGGCCGCCGCAGAACAAGCCATTGCCGAACAGGGTATTTTTAAACTGGTACTGGCCGGTGGCAGTGCTCCCGAAAAAACCTATCGCTTACTTGCCAAAGCACAGGCCGATTGGGGCAAGTGGTTTATCTACTACGGTGATGAACGTTGCTTATCAGAAGAGCACAAGAATAGAAATAGCGTCATGGCCACACGGACATTTTTAGCGCATGTGGCCATTCCTGAAAGCCAAATATTCACTATCCCCGCCGAATTTGGCCCGAAACTGGCGACGGAGTTTTACCAAAATATCGTTGCCGATGCACTGCCGTTTGATATGGTGTTATTGGGCATGGGTGAAGACGGCCATACCGCCAGCTTGTTCCCAGGCCTTCAGTATAATCAAGACGAACTTGTACACGCCGTACACAACTCGCCAAAACCACCTGCGGAGCGCGTTACTATCAGCGCCCGTGGCTTGAGTACCAGCCATGAAGTCATTTTTCTCATTATCGGCAGCAATAAAGAAGACGCTATCAAGCGCTGGAAATCAGGCGAAAACTTGCCGGTGGCCTGCATTCAGCCAGAAACCCCCATTGATATTTACACAGCAGGCGAATAATCGCTTTATTTACGCCAGATCGTTGTTTGGCGTTACCGCCTTGCATTATCATATCCGGCCACGTAAAAGGAAATAATATGGTAACTACTCAGCCTTTCAAAATATAGGGTATAGCGTTTTTATCCATCCACGGAAAGCACAAAAAACACGGAAAAATGTCGATATTTTTTTCGCAAAAAGAATGATTATCGAAAAATTTTTGTGTCTTTTGTGCTTTCCGTGGACTTTTTTAACATCTACTAAGTAGTTACATAATATGCTTATAAAAGACAATGAAATTGCAGACATCAATACACCTACCGGCGATATGCGTGCGCATATTTTTCGCCCAGCGGCTCCTGGAAAATATCCTGGCATCTTGATGTATTCAGAAATTTTTCAAGTGACCGCACCTATCCGCCGCACAGCCGCAATGCTTGCCGGGCATGGTTTTATTGTGGCCTGTCCTGAAATTTATCACGAACTTGAGCCAGCGGGCACTGTGCTGGCTTATGATGAAGACGGCACTACGCGGGGCAATGCGCATAAAATTACCAAAGCGCTTTCTTCTTATGATAGCGATGCACGGGCAATGCTTGACTATCTGAAATCACGCGCAGACTGCACGGGTCGTCTCGGCGTAATGGGTATTTGTATCGGTGGCCACCTCGCGTTTCGCGCCGCGATGAATCCAGACGTATTAGCGACAACCTGTTTCTACGCGACAGATATTCACAAAAAAGGTTTGGGGCTGGGTACTAACGACAACTCGTTGGATCGCGCCGGTGACATCAAAGGCGAGCTTTTGCATATCTGGGGCCGCCAAGATCCACATGTTCCGTTAGAAGGTCGCAACCTGCTTAAAGCGCGTCTTGAAGAAGTCGGCACGCGATTTACATGGCATGAGTTTAACGGTCAACATGCTTTCATGCGTGATGAAGGCTCACGTTACGATCCAGCATTAGCGCTGCAAAGCTGGGGATTGTTGCTGGAATTATTTCATCGCCGTTTGGGTTGGGGCGATCTTGATGTCGAATCAGATAACGCTCCTGCTGAAAGCCGTCACTAAAATTGGCTACCCACATAAGACGGGGCACTCAATAAGGCACGCCGTTCGGCTGAGTTTGTCGAAGGGTGCATGGTGTGCCGCTCATTGGTTCGACAAGCTCACCACGAACGGCACACCTTCACCTGTCCCGCCTTAAGTTGGAAGCCTTATAACGTAACGATGGATTGGGCTATTCTTTATTTCCCAGTACATCGTATCCGGTGCAAGGTCTAGTCCATTTGGCCATGTGACCACGCCGTTTTCAGTAAATGCCAGGGCTACAGTCTGGTCGTTTTTTAAAGCTTCAAACACACCTGTGCAAAATGAATAATCAATAAACACAGTGCCCATTAAGCCATCAGAAAATTTAACTTCTAACGTTCTTGGTGCAATAGAGCCGACTTTTAGAACATCCCAATACATAACAATTATTTTAGTGGCGCTATTACTTTTGGATGAAGATTGCTTAGACACAAATCCCAGTCTTCTAATAACTCCGTTTGATGAAGCTCTGCCCAATCCAATACTAACTGTGTTGCACGTCTTGGCAGGCTACCTTCCATAATGCACAGCCCTTTAATATTTACAGTGGCTTTATATTCACCATAAGTTGCATGAAAATGCGGTGGTGCATGTTCATTCCAAAACATTTGAATCATGATGCCGTAGAACTGGCTAATGGTAGGCATAATGTAATCTCTAAAAATTGCTCATCGTGAGGTTTGATTATAAATGCCAAACATAGCGATAGCCATTCCAAATATTCAAAATTTTCACTTGGCTTTAGAACGAACAATCACAAAGTTCATCGGTGAATCACAACGCCCAGATACCCTTGATTTTTCTGTAAACAGATTACGCACATCACAACCATTGTAACTGCAATAAAAGCGTTATTTCCTGCCTAACCGAACATCAGCTTGTGCGCGTATAATTCCGCTACAGCCTATTCGATTATGGAGACACATGATGGCCATTCTCTCACC
>NZ_FUKJ01000340.1 GCF_900163745.1 Crenothrix polyspora | reverse complement strand
CAGTTTGGCTTGGGATGATTGCACCTCGCCACCCAGCTGATTAACAGCCATAGCCCCCTCGCGGTTCATTAAAAAAGCAATGGCGGCAATCAAGGTAATCGCCATCACTACCGGCAACAGGATAAAGCCGTTTTGAATTTTTAGTTGTTTTGGTAATCTGAGTTGGGCTTGAGGAGGGTTCATGATTTTTTTATGGTGTAGTTAGCGTTACATCAGTTGCGTTTAATACCAACCTACAAACCGCTACTGATAGCAACACGGGTATTCAGAGTAAAGGGTTTACCACCCGCAGGCGACAGCGTCAGGGTAATATCGACCAGCACGGCGCTGCCATTTCCACCCATCAGCCGTTCAACACGAAACTGGCTGACATTGTCGGCAATGGCATATTCCGTATAATCAGCACCATTAACGGCGTTAATATTAGGCAGGCGTTCCAGTAGCGTAGTGCCACTAAGATAGAAAACCTGTTCGTCGATCCAATCTTCACTAACGGCTCCATCTTCATCGTCATCATCAATTGCACCGTCATCAACCGTGCCATCGTAATCATCATCCACACCAGTAATGCCGGGCTTGCCGTCACTGTTCATATCCTTATCGGTATCTTCATCAATACTGCCATCACCATCGTCATCGATTCCGTTGTTAGCATCCTCTCCATTTCCGTTGTCTTCATCATTGTCCGTTGTATTTTTTACATCAACCTGTCCATCTCCGTTGTCATCAATGTTTTTAATGCCAGCTAGACCATCATTATTGTTATCTGTCCCAGCATCTTCGTCGATACGCTCCGGCTCACCTGTATCACGAGTGCCATTTTTGTTGGCATCCAGAAAATCCTTATCGTTATTGGCATCCGCCCAACCGTCTTTGTTCCTGTCTAATGTGGGATCAAGTGAGACAGCCAGCACATTGCGTATCGATCCACCTAAGGGTATCCGCAATTGCCTGGATTTACTCACGGCACGGCTCATGCGTTGCATGGCGAACCGCGCCTGTTGCAAAGTATCATGCTGGCTATGGGTCGCTTGCCCTACATTTAACGCAGTGTTGATAAAGCCGCTAATGGCTGCAATCAAAACGCCAGCAATGGCGACAGTAATGAGGGTTTCTAACAGGCTTAACCCTTTTTGGGAGTATTTCGTCATTTATCGACTGATGAGCGTTTCCAACCCCTGCACGCTGCCTTCGGTTACAACTTTGACCCAAAGCAGATTGGAGGTATTGCCTGTGTAGAGATCATTGTCGTTATCCGCATTGGAGTCAGTGACCGTAAATGGGTTGGCATCGGCATCATACAAAGCGATATACACCAGACTACGGTTGGCAGTGCCTGCCGCATCAGAAAAACTGGTGGCGGTCGTGTTGTTAACGGCTACGTCAGCAGCGGCTAACAAGCTGCTAAAAGGTTGAGCCTGTAGTTCTTCCATTTTTTTAAGCCGCGCATAGTGTTCGACGGTTAATGCCTGATGAATATCGGCACTCATAATGCCTGTTTGTAAGGCATTCATCGCAGGTAGTAGCGCAATGACAATCAGCGTCGTGGCAACCAGCACTTCGACGTAGGAAAATCCTTTTTGTTGCGGCTTATTCTTTATCGTCAATCTTGTCATTTCAATTGATTGTATGGCTCTAAACTTTCGTAGCATCTCGCCTTTTGGTCGAGATGACATTGCCAGTAAAGAAAGCAAAGCCCAGCGTTTTATTCATTGTATGCCCACCCGTCCGGTCATAGGGGCGATCACGATAACGCGCTGCTGGCCGTGATAACCCAGGGTGATAGTGCCGCTTATGAGCATGTAATCAGCGCCGGAACTTGTCACTTTGGGGATGCCTTCGGCGCTGAAATCCAAATTTGCCGTACTGCTGGCTGCACCAGAGAAAGCAAAGCTGGCGCTAACCAGATCAACACCGGCAACATAAGCATTGGTTTTCAGCTGAATATCGTAGAGTTTTTTATCGACGGGATGGTAAATATCATAAATAGGGGTAGTGCCGGGCAAGCTATACACGCGAATCCGGTCGTTTGCCACATCGGTATTGATGCCGTATGGGATTTTGGTTCTGGCCGCTTCTGCTTGGGCAAACTTGATAGCATTGGCGATTTCGTTGGCGGCATTATCAAGTTTCACCGGATCGGTAGATGACAGATTAGGCATAGCCACTCTTACCACAATGCCCAAAATAACGACCACTATGACCATTTCGATATAGCTGAAGCCTTGTTGGGTGTTTGGATTGTGCAAGCGCATACCTAATATTTGGATTAGGGTTAGGTTTTCTAGGCAACCCAACCCTATACAATTTAAGGCCTATCGATAGTTTTACTGGCTGGCGGCATACCCAATTTGTTAGCTATTAATGCGTTTCGTAAGCAGTAATATTGGTAATGAATTTCCCAGTTTTTGTATCATATTTGTATCCACCTGGATTTCCAGTAGTCGCAGTCATTACCAAATTTCCGCTGGCCGTCACTTCAATGGTAGAAACCGCCCCTTGTATGGCATCAACAGGTAAGGGCCTCTTTTTTAGATAGGGGCCAAATTTAAAGGTAGTGTCGGTTGTCGAACAAGCTTGGCCAGCAAGATTGGTATAACCAACCAACTGAGATAAAAAAGCATCCTCAGCGGTTGTGCCCGCGCCGCCAGTCGCAATACCCGTACCCGCCGTGCCAGTGTTAGGACAAGTAGCGCCTGCAGCAGTCAGTGCGCCTGGGTACTTTCCATGCTGTTGATAATAAAGATCAATAGCAGATCTAATATTTCCTAGGGTTGAGTCCAGGGCGGCCACTTTGGCATCATCTGTTGTTGCCGTAAACTGGGGCACGACAATCGCTGCCAAAATTGCCAGTATGATGACGACAATTAACAGCTCTACTAAAGTGAAGCCTTTTTGTATTTGTTTTTTTATAAACGAGGGGTTTTTCATTTTGGTTCCGAGATACAATTCGAATTAATCATATAAACTTTACAAAATATTACAGGTGGTTTTAGGTATTTTGTGAAGGAATCTGAGTTATTTTGTAAATAAGGGTAAGGTTAGTTTGCATAAATCTTTATATTCAATCTCTTGTCATCTCGACAACCGCTGATGGAATTAACCGACAGTCGCTATTTTCAAAAAATCTATTCAAAAATTTTTCCAGTCTAAATTATTTTTTTGCATTTTAATGCACAGCATGGGACAGTTTAAAAATCGGTAAAATTAACGAGCTGACCAGCACACCGACGACAACGCCCATCACCAGCAACATAATGGGTTCAATCGCTTTAGTTAATAATTTTAGTAGCTTTTCCAAATCTTGTTGAAAATAATCGGCAATACGATCGCTAACCAACGCTAAATTTCCGGTTTCTTCCCCTGTGGTAATCATTTGTTTAACGATGGGCGGGATAATGCCTGAGTGATTAAAGCCGTAAGCTAATTTACGCCCCTCGGTAACATCCTTAATCAGTGTTTCCACAAAACGGATAAAGCCGATGTTTTGCACGACATCTTTGGTAAGCACGAGCGCATCCAGCAGATTCACGCCACTTTTTAAGGATAACGCCAAAATGCGCATCATTTGTATGAGATAGATTTTTAAAAAAATATGTTTAATAAAGGGGGTGGTTAATTTCAATTCGTCAATCAATACCCTACCCTTTTCACTTTTTATCAGCTGGGAGAAAACGGCAATTAAACCGAAACAGCCAGGGACAATCCCCCACCAATAGTGAGTTATGATCCGGCTGATGGCCATTAAATAAAGAGTGGTGATGGGTAATTGATCCTGAATTGAGGTAAACAGCGTGCCAAACTTGGGAAAAACCACGGCGAGTATAAAAACCACCATGCCCAATGAAAAAACCATCAGAAAAGCGGGATAAGACATCGCTGAAATTAACGTGTCGCGTAATGCCTGACGCTGCTTTTCCATGATAAGCAGATGTTCAAGTATGCGCCGGATATAGCCCCCGCTTTCGCTGGCGGCAATCAAACTGGTATAAGTAGTTGAAAAAACTTGGGGGTGTTTGGCCAGTGCAAAGGAGAAGGTCTTGCCTTCACTGATGTCATCACACAGGGCTTTAATGACCCGCGCCAGCTCAGCATTGTCGGTCTGTTTCATCAGGACATTTAAGCTGGTATGCAAGTCACTGCCGGTTTCCAGCATGAGAGCAAGCTGTTCGATAAAGAACATTCGATCCTTATCAGCGACTTTTTTAGCGTCTCCGAAGGGAAGCTTAACTTTACCGGCATCGGTTTTGACAACGATAGTGCTATTTTTTTGGTTTATTTCCAGCGCCATAGGGATACCTTATTCGTATGCAACAACACGGGTGACTTCTTCAAGGGTTGTTTTACCGATGAGCGCACGGTCTATGCCGTCATCGTAGAGCGTTTTCATGGCAGATTCTTTAACAAATTCATTCAGATCATCCTGCGTTGGGTTTTTCACAATCAACCGTTGCA
>NZ_FUKJ01000031.1 GCF_900163745.1 Crenothrix polyspora | reverse complement strand
TGTCCACTGTGTCCTTCATGATGATCGGAGTTGCTGTGACTACGTCCACTGCCGACTGATGCCAGTGCATCCAAATTAACTTTCATGCCAGCATTGGCAACATAGTAGTTAAAGTCTGCATAACTGCCTTCACCGCCACCGCCAAATTTTAACGAACCGGCATGGCTATAATATTCAAAACCCACCTCAAAATTAACTCCTTTGGCAAATTGCTTGCTGAGCGTTACTCCACCACTGAGGGCGCCATAGCCTGACAAGCGTTGATCGCTGGAGTAATTGCTGGGTAAGGTGCGTGGATTTATGTCGCTGTAGTTTTTATCCGTTCCAAGACCGTCCGGGCCTAATACGGGCGATCCTGGCAAGCCTTGTTTAGATAGAAATACTGGCTGATAAAAATCGGCGGCGCTCTGTGAGTAATAACGAAACTTAGGGGTAATTGTCCAACCGTTACCTAAAGGCTGCCCCCAATCCAGCTCAAAGGTATGGGCGTTAATGCCCCAGTCATCATGAAAAAACCGGTAGTCAACATGTAAAGCCGCATCCAGGGCATCAATATGTTGAACGTAACGTAAGCTTTCCGTCCATTGATTACGCTCATTCGGGCGTTGTTCAAGCAACGACGCATAGTTACCATTGTAATTACCGTCAGGGCGCAAAATAGACTTTGGATCTATAAACATAAAAGTCACTGCCTTGTAGGGATTTTCCATAAAACCACTGCTGTAGGTATAACCCAGATTAAGATTAACCAAAGCATTTTTATTCAGGATTTGAGTTAACCCTAAGTGCGTTGCCCAATCTTCCCTATTGCCATCAATGACTCCAGCAGTCCCGTTAATTTGGCGAACCTCATTCTGGTATAGGTTAAGTTTGCCTTGCTTAAAGAAGTAAGGCTCTGCGTCGTGATCTACCATAGCATGGGTATGGCTGTTGGTATAACTGATGCCGGCACTGACACTGGTGAGTTTTTGATTAAAATCCCAACGTCCGGCCAGATTGCCAAAGCGGGATTCATAATCATTTTCGATAGAAATACCGCCGCCCATATCTACAGCAGCATTATCCCAATCATAACTTAATTTAAAATCACCTTGCTTACGGGTTTCTGGTGATGCAAAAGACAAGGTATGAACCAGTTGCGAGCCTTTACCAATAACGTTAGCGTCAATAGAACCTGGATTATCGGTTTTAAGAGGCTTAAAATTTTTATCAAAAACCCCTGAAGTATTTCCGATATAAGGCGATGCCCCTGAATTAATGTCCGTTGAAACTCTTAACGCATTGCCATTTCGTGCTATCGGCGCTGTAGTAATTGGCGTTGCACCGGACCAGGTATCTTGAGTGTAATTAAAGGCAAATCTAACACGCTCCACTAATTTTACTTTAGCACTGCCTTGCAAGCTATCAACCTCAATCGGGTTAAGCTGGCTTTTTGAATCAAATAATTGCCGCTTACCTTCCTGATAATGGCCATATTGAAAACTGACCTCTTCATCTGCTGCAAAAGCGGGTAGTGCTATTAAACCGGGTAATGCCAGCGCTGCGGCAGTTAAAGCGTGTAACGAGGCACTTGCTGATCTGTTGGGTTCAAATTTTTCTCTGACTTTTAGCTTAGTAACAGCCACATCCACCGCCTTCCGCACTATTTCCACCTGCTGCACCTTCACGACTACTGTAATTATGTTGACTTAAACTGGTGTGTAAAGCGTTAGCGTCTAACGCCATGTGAGGCTTGGCCAAATTACCACGCTCCCAAGGTTGTACAGCAGTACAACCAGATATGCCAAAATACGTTACATAAAGTAATAAGGATAGCAGATATTGTCTAGTTTTCATGGTTATTCTCTTAGCAGCTGCTGGTTTTAACGTTCTGCCAATAATTGCTCAACCTTGTGTTGAAGTTCGGCGGTTTCTCCGGGGCGATAACCCAAATGTACGTAGCGAATGACACCTTTTTTATCAATAAGAAACGTGGAGGGCATGGCTTCAACAGCAAACCCCGTTGCACACTGCTTGCTAGCATCACTGGCCACTGTAAATTGAGCAGGGTGGTTAACTAAAAATGTTTTGGCATCTTGGCTGTTTTCATCAACGTTGATGCCTACCACCTGTAAGCCTTTATCTTTAAAGCTATCATTTAAAGTATTTAAATACGGAAAAGATTTTGCGCACGATGCACACCAGGAAGCCCAAAAATCGATATAAACGACTTTACCTTTAAATTGTTGCAGGTCATAAGCTTGGCCGCCTTCAAATGGCGTTAACATACATGTAGGTACCGGTACCGGCTTGTTAATATCCTCTGCGCGTAGTGTAAACGTTGCCACTAGCATTAAAGGAATGCAAAGCCATGTTAACATTCGTGTCATCAGTGTTGCCTTCTCATTAGTTATTGCAATATTGCCCAACCTGCTAAGTCAAGTTAGATTAGCGTGGCGTATCTGCATGTATTGATAATACCGATTAAACCACGCTAAACCAACCTACAACGACAGAATTAAAGTGATACTGTCGTTTTTTTTAATACAAACTTACTGATTTTGCACTTGTACAGGTTCGGGTTGTTCAGTATGCGCCCCTGTTAAAGTTTGACAATGTACGTCAAGGATGTAATTAATTTTGCCTGAGCCACTTTTATCAACCAAAATAGTATAAACCCCATCGCCACCACCGAGCTTAGCATCTGGGCTGTAAGCGGCATCACCGCCTTTGGCATCGGTAGTCTGAGAAGCCAATTTGCCTTTGTAAGCTTGTACGCTGACCAACGGTGTCAGTTTTGCCGCCTTTACGCGAGTAACCAATTGAGCGGTTTTACCTTTGACATTCGGTTTGCATGTGGTCTGAAAAAGATCGACCGCCCCAGCAGCAGCCAGTGAGTTAGGAATGGTGTGTGCTGAAGCAGTGCCGACATAACTCATTACTGCTAAAAGTGCTGTTGTGGTGGCAATTTTTTGTAAAACTACTTTTTTCATGCTGTTCCTCATCACGTTAGATGACTAACGATAAAATTAAAAAATGCCGCTGATTTCATCCTGAAACCCTCAGCATGAACAAACGAAAACTGTTGTTTTCGTTTGTTATTTTATTTCCGTTTCTCCAAGAAAGCTAACGGAAAAGCTTTTTGCCTATCCGCCACCCGCTTTTTAACGGTGGCTATTATTACACGATTAATGCGAATTTTCGGCATTCAAAGTTTCCAGTTTTAATGCCGCTAAAGAGCGCACATTTTCATCTTTGTCATGCAGGGCTTGTTGCAACAAGGCGGTATTATTGCCAGCACTATCAACCGCCATAACCCGCACATCAACAGATTCATCCTGCATGGCGGTTTGTAATGCGGTTTCTGTACCTTCTTCATTCCGATGGGCAAAGCTGGATATAGCCTGCGCTCTGACATCAGCATTACTGTCTGATAATGCCGCTTCCAAGGTTGCTTTTATAGTGGGATCGCCAGGTTTGCCAGCAGCCAGTAACCCACCAATCCCTTGTGCGCGTTCTGTCGGGTCTTTTGATTGTGCCAGCTTAATCATGGTATCAGTTTGATCAGGATCGCTAGCTTCTGTGCGTTTTTGGTCGCGCATCGCCTGCAACTGGTCTTGCTGTTTCAATACGGTCGCTTCGCAATCTACTGACGTTACTGATGGGGAAATAGCATCAAATTTTGCACCTAGCACCCAGACTTCTTCAAGATCGTTTTTTGGCGTATACCACACGGTTTTATGGGGGTAGCGGAAAATTAAATCTGCCTTGTGGTTCAGTACACATTCCAGAATCTGCCTTAAGGTGGCACCGACACAAGTGGCAGTAACACGACCTTCAGGTAGAACTGAATAATGGATAGGCACACCGGTAGTCTTGGCTATTTTATCAAGCACCTGCGTTAAAGGTGCTTGTCTGGCTTCCAGCTGCAACGCAGTTGTTATATCTTTGGAGATAATCAAGCTAACACTAGCATCATCGGCTGTCACTAATCCAGAAAGCAACCCAAAAACACAAACCAAACCAAACCTGCCTAACTTTACAGCGATACTGTTATTTTTTGGCAACAAAGCCGACTGATTATTTTTAACTAACATGGGTAAACTAAAGCATTAGTTATGCCAAATTTATTGAATTATTAAATAACTACAAATTAAATTAATAATATTATGATATATAAGTATAATTTTTATAAAAACAGCCTGTTTTTGTCGTTTTTATATATTATTTTTATGTGAATTACAGTGAATGTTGTTATAAAAAAGGCCTAAAAAAGCAAATTTTTAGTAAAAACCAATACCTAAATGCGTTAAATAACGTATTTACTTGACTATGTGTGATTTTAAGCTACTGAAATAATTAATTAATCAGCAAAGTATGCTATATAACACATAAAAAATACGTTAAATAACATAGTTTAATTTATCTCAATGCCGCTGAAATAAATTAATGCTTTTGGATGTAGCTGTTCCAGCGAGCATTTATCGCAGATTACCATCCTAAAGGATTGTTCTGAAACTGGGATCTACTATACATCTACTGGCAAGGTATTTTTATTTGAAATAAAAGTACCTTGCCAAAAAACAATCAATTGGTTTTCAATTGGCTCAATAATTTTTCGGCTGCACTTTTCTCCGAGAAAGCCTGCTCTGATTTTATAATATTTTCCAATATTTCAATGGCTTTTTGCTTGTCATCATTGGCAACGTGAGCCTGTGCCAAATGAAATTGCATGTCATTGTCTTTAGGTGCGCTAGCTGTGGCCTTTTCGAGCATGCTCAACGCTTCCTTAGTTTGTCCCTGTTTTAATAAAATATAACCGTAGGTATCGGTAATAGCCGCCGCATCAGGCGCTAAGGTGTAGGCTTTTTTGGCTAATTCCAGCGATTTGGGATTATTTTGCTGTGAATACAACCAAGCCAAGTTATTTAAAGCCAGTGGATTATCCGCTTGTCGATTCAATATGGCTTCATAATGTAACTGTGCTTGAATTAAATTATTTTGCTGTTGATAGAGGGTTGCCAGTTTAAAGTGCAGCGCAGGGTTTTTATTATCTTTTACGGATTCTGCATCCAGCAGTGCGATAGCGTCTGGCAGCTTATTTTGCGATTGCATAATGTCTGCTATTTTAAACAATACATTCGTGTTCGGTTCCATTTTGTACACATTTTGGTACTGCTCGATAGCCTTATCCCATTGCTTATCCGACAAAAACACATCACCTTTGAGCAATTTGCCAATGGCTAATTTTGGAAATTGTTTTTCTATTTTTTCAGCGACCACCAATGCCTCTGGATGACGTTTTAATTTGATAAAGTAAGCGGCTTTATAAGTATCAGCCTGTGGGTTATTGACATCAATTTTGGCCGTTTCATCAAGCAATTGCAGAACTTCTTTTTCTTTTTCAGGTTTGTCGCTGATCAGTTTGGCCAATAATAAACGGGGCTTAATATCACCCGTATCCTGCTTGATGATGTTTTGTAGGGTCTGTTCGGCCAGGTCTAGCTTGGTGTTGACGATCTGGGCACCGGCAAGTACCGATAATGCGCGTGTATCGCCGTTGTAGCGTTTAACCATGTCATCAGCCAGTGCCAGTAGTTTTTCGTGTTGCTTTTGTGAAACGTAAAAACGCCCTAAAGTATTGACAAGTTCGACTTCCTGCACAAGATTGCCTTTCACCTTTTCATGTCCGGCCTGGAGTATGCGCTCTACCTCAGCATTGTTTTTTTGCTTGTAAGCAACGTCAGCCAATAGCAGATAGACACTGGGCAGTTTGTCATTTAATATCAGAATTTTATCGGCATAATCCTTGGCTTTATTTAAATCGCCTGCATCCAAGGCTAATTTGGCAAGTCCCATAAGAGCGGCAAGATTATTTTTATCCAGAGCAATGGCTTTTTGATAGCTTTGTTCGACACCGGCAGGATTCTTCTTGAGCGTTTCCAGTAAGGCTTGCAAGTTGTGAAATTGCGACTCATTAGGCGATTGTTTCAGCAGTTCGGCAATTTTACTTTGCGCGTCGTCGAGTTTGTTTTGCTTCAGTAAATTCAAGGCTGCAAAATAGCGGTCTTTTTTACTGTCAACTGCCGATTGTTGTAATGAATTTAAAATCGACGATTTACCGGCCACACTTCCTGGCGAGCTTTGTTCCAGGTTATCAAAGCTGCTTTGCGAGTGGTCCAGCGAATCAAAGTTGGCTGCAAAGCTCAGGGAACTGGAAGACAGCAATCCTAGAATCATTAAGGCAAGGCTGCTTGTCTGGTTTTTTTTATTTTTCATCGGGATTATCCTAATTAAATCAATTTTTACTGATGTGCAAATAGCTTATTAAGTGGTCATCGTTTCGTCCCGCTCTTTTCCAAGGGGGAGGTAAATGCTAGGCTGTCGAAATATAACCATTTGAAAGATAAAAGCGTTTCTGGTTTTTGGATATTGGAATATCAAAAACATACTGTCTATTTAATAGGTTATACCGTTTTTAAAATGCCAATAAGCAATACTCGAAAATTCAACAAAATGCGCCTATTTCGACAGCCTAGGTAAATGCTTAATTTTAAGTCTAGTCGTCTTTTTGCCCTATAGCTGATTTAATGCTTTAGTTGGTACAGGCCTAAAATTTGAAGTTTAACCCACATCTAATATGTTTAGGATGGTTTTGCGTAGTTGCTCCTGTTTGACAGGATCGTCGATGGGACACAATTGCTGATCGGTGATGTAAAACATATCTTCTGCGCGACTGCCGATGGTGGTGATTTTGGCGCTGTGCAGATTGATACCTTCTTGTATAAACGCTTTACCAATTCTTGATAATAAACCCGCATAATCGGTAGTAATCAATTCCAGCACGGTATAGCGGTTTAATGGTTCACTATGAAACAAAATTTGGGTAGGAATTGGGAAATACTTGGCTTGCCGTGATAAGCGGTGAATATTGGTGTGTTCTTTTACCTGTTTGTGCAGCAAGTTATGACGCAACGTTGTACAAATATGCGCTTCTCTAAAGGCTTCGTTGAGCGGTTCGCCGGATTGTTCGAGCACCTGAAAACTATTGAGTACGTAGTTATCCAGGGTGGTAATAATTCTAGCATCCACAATGCTAAGCCCAAGTTGATCCAAAGTCGCTGTGCTGATTGAAAATATACCGCCCTCATCATGCGCGTATACAAATACTTCGGCGCTGCCACGTCGGGTTTGCACGCGTAACAGGACTAAAGGTAAATTGTCTTCTGTAGAGGAAGCAATAGCCATCGTATGCCAGGCAATTTCATCGGCTGAATAGCGCAAAAAATAATCATCGCTGGTGTGTTGCCAGGCGTTATCAATAACCGGTTCGGAAAGGCCGAGCTTAAGCAGTTCCTCTTTGGCCTCTTTTTTATTTTCAAGCAGGCGATCTGCAATCGCGACGGGATTTTGCAAACCTTTACGCAAGGCTTTGTGGGTCAGTGAGTACAGCTCTTTTAGCAACACATCTTTCCAGGAATTCCACAGTTCCGGATTAGTGGCGCGAATATCGGCCACTGTCAGCAGGTATAAGTGATTCAGGTATTCAACACTGCCTACTTTTTGCGCAAATTCGTGGATAATATCAGGATCACCAATATCCTTGCGTTGTGCGGTTGTGGACATGAGCAAATGATTCTGAACCAGCCAGGTTATCAGCTTGCTGTCATGCGAAGACAGCTCATGCTGTTTGCAGAATTCTTTAGCAATGACTTCCCCCAGCGTGGAATGGTCGCCATTTTTGCCTTTGGCAATGTCATGAAACAAGGCGGCAAAATACAGGATTTCCGGCTTGGTGGTCAACAGGCAAATATCGTTACAGAACGGTAGTTCGTGGCGGTGTTTTTCCAGCGAAAAACGCCGTAAATTACGGATCACAAACAAGGTATGTTCATCAACCGTGTAGATGTGGAACAAATCGTATTGCATACGCGCCACAATATTGGCGAAAGCGGGTAAATATGCCGCCAAAACGCCATAGCGGTTCATGCGTCGAAGTTGTGTCGTCAGGCCGTGTGGTTGGCGAAATATCTCAACGAACAAATGATTAAAAACCTTGTTTTCGCGGCAGTGTTGATCGATTAAATACAGGTTTTTGCGAATCAGGCGTATGGTTGTCGCCCTGATGCCTTTTAGCGCCGTGTTTTGCTGAAGCATGAGAAAAATCTCCAGCAAGGCCGACGGGTGGCGCTCGAAAACACTGTCATCTATGGCTTCAAGATAACCATTGACCGTAACAAACTTATCGTTGAAAGGTTGTGCCATACAGGCGGTTTCGCCGGTAACAAAACGTTCGTGAAACAATTGCAACAACATTTCATTGAGGCGCTCAAGTCCTTGCACGGTTTTAAAGTAAAACTGCATAAACTGTTCAACATCTTGATTGTATTGCTGGTTTTCGGTTTTAAAGCCAAATTGTTCCGCCAGGTCGCGCTGATAATCAAAAATAAGCCGGTCTTCGCCGCGTTTGGTTAAAAGATGCAGTGCATACCGAATGCGCCAGAGCACTTCAAGCGCTGCAACCAACTCGGCATACTCTGATTCTGGCAAGAAACCATATTTAATCAATTCATGGAGCGTGGCTGAATTGTAATGGCGCTTAAATACCCAGGCAATCACTTGCCGATCACGCAGCCCGCCGGGGCCTTCTTTGACGTTGGGTTCAAGGTTATAGGCGGTGTCATGAAATTTGGCGTACCGCAAACGCTGCTCTTTCATTTTGGCAGCAAAAAAACGATCCGATGGCCATATTTTATCAGGCGTAATCTGGGATCTAAGGCTTTTATACAGGGTTGTATTGCCGACAATGAGCCTGTTTTCCATCAGGCTGGTCATAATGGTCTGGTCGTTCTTTGCGATTTCGACACATTCCTGGATGGTTCGTACACTGTGTCCGGGTTTAAGGCCAATATCCCATAGGAAAGTAAAAAAATTCGCCAATGCCTCATTGGCAGAAATGTCATCGGACGGCAATAGCCCAACAATGTCTATGTCGGAATAGGGAAATAATTCTCGTCGGCCATAACCGCCGACCGCCATCAAGCACAGCTGTTGGGCCTGATTGCCGAGAAAATGTTGCCAACACACACTGAGGATTTTGTCTATGAATGACGATTTTTCGATCAGTAATTTTGATACCGACTGATGCGGATCAAACTTTTGCTGAAGTTCCTCATCTTTGTATTTCATCAACAGCCTAAATTGCTGAACACTGTTCGGATCATCAAACAAAGCAACTGTGATGTAGGTGTTAACGGTGTTCACATTTCTTCCGGGCGCAGCGTCAAAATTTCATAGCCTTTCGGTGTCACCAAAATAGTATGTTCCCATTGCGCAGAAAGGCTGTGATCTTTAGTTACTGCCGTCCAGCCATCGCCCAAGGTTTTGACATGACGCTTGCCAAGGTTAAGCATGGGTTCAATGGTAATAATCATGCCGGCTTCCAGCACTTCGCCTTCACCGATTTTGCCATAATGCAGGACATGGGGTGGCTCATGAAATTGTTTGCCGACACCGTGGCCACAAAAATCCCGCACCACAGAATAGCGATTGGCTTCCGCGTATTGTTGTATGGCATGGCCAATATCACCTAGTCGCGCACCGGGGCGTACTTGTTGTATACCCAAAAACATGGATTCACGCGTTATATTGACCAGGCGCAGGGCATGGGGATTAACAGCGCCGACGCAAAACATTTTACTGGTATCACCGTGGTATTCATCTTTAATAACCGTAATGTCAACGTTAACAATATCGCCAGATTTGAGTTTTTTTTCACTGGGAATACCGTGGCAAACGGTATGATTAACGGATGTGCAGATGGATTTTGGAAAGCCGTGGTAATTCAGCGGGGCAGGGATGGCTTGTTGTACGTCGACAATGAAATCGTGGCAGAGCTTGTCAAGCTGGTTGGTGGTGACACCCGGCACCACGTAAGGCGCTATCATGTCCAGAACATCCGCTGCCAGTTTGCCGGCAATACGCATTTTTTCAATTTCACTTTCGGTTTTAATAATGATGCTCATAGCTGCAATGACAGGTCGTTTCCTTTGGGTTTATCAGTAATGATTTCAGTGGCTGGCGCTGTTTGGCCGGTGGAGTTTAACAGAGATTGGCTTGTTGTAAAAAGCTTATTATGGTATAAAGATAAGTTGTTTCAACAAAAAATACTCACGCTTATCGTCACGTTTGGTAGGGTGCTGGCTCGTTTTTCGGGCTGGTTACTGGACGGGGTAGGTGGAGGCTTAACCCTGTCGGGCACATCCCGACTTTAAAATCTTAGGAGAACACATGTCAGCAGTATCTATGCGTCAAATGCTTGAAGCGGGTGTGCATTTTGGCCACCAAACCCGTTATTGGAATCCGAAAATGGAAACATATTTGTTCGGTTCCCGTAACAAGATCCATATCATCAATTTGGAAAAAACGCTTCCAATGTTTAATGACGCTATGAACTATCTGGGACAGATGACCGCTAACAAAGGGACTATCTTGTTCGTAGGTACTAAAAAAGCGGCGCGTAAAGTGGTTGCTGAAGAAGCAATACGTTGCGGTATGCCTTACGTCAACCACCGCTGGCTGGGTGGCATGATGACCAATTTTAAAACCATCAAAAAATCAATTAGCCGCCTTAAAGAACTGGAAGCTATGAAAGCCGATGGCACGCTTTATCAGCGTTTTGGAAAAAAAGAAGCGCTGGGTATGGAGCGCGAAATGGAAAAGCTTGAGCGCAGTTTGGGCGGTATTAAGGATATGAGAGGAATTCCTGACGTTATTTTTGTACTCGATGTGGGCTATGAAAAAAATGCGATCAGTGAAGCCAAAAAATTAGGTATTCCCGTGGTCGGTATCGTGGATTCCAATAATTCTCCCGAACTTATTGATTATGTTATCCCTGGTAACGATGACTCCATACGCGCAGTAAAGCTGTATTGCGAAAGCGTATCGGCCGCAGTGATGGAAGCCAAATCATCTGCGCTGGGCTTTTCGGCAAAAGCCGATGATTTCATTGAAGAAGCCGCTGCAGCCGCCGAATAAACAACTTGCTGCACCTCTTTCGCAAACCTTGTTTTGCGAATTAAACAATTATCTAGTGAGCTAAAAAACGCCTCCTCACGGGGGCGTTTTTATAGTGATCAACCTATCTCTTGAGGAAAAAAAGAATGGATATTACTGCGGGTATGGTTAAGGAACTGCGTGAAAGAACGGGTTCTGGCATGATGGAATGTAAGAAAGCGTTAGTTGAATCCGATGGTGACATGGAACTGGCTATCGAAAACATGCGTAAATCGGGCTTGGCCAAAGCAGATAAAAAATCGGATCGTATTGCCGCAGAAGGCATTATTGGCGTTAAAGTCAATGACGATCATAAAGCGGTAGCGATAGTTGACGTTAACTGTGAAACCGATTTTGTGGCTAAATCGCCTGATTTTGTTGGTTTTGTTAACAGCCTGTTACCGGTATTGTTGTCATCAAATATCGAAACTGATGAACAGCTGTTGGCCGCACCTTTAGGTGGCGTTACTGTTGATGAAGTACGCCGGGGCTTGATTTCCAAATTGGGCGAAAACATTACCATCAGACGTTTTGAAACTTACAAAACCGAGCAAGGTGGTGTCGCGTGTTATTTGCACGGCAGTAAAATTGGCGTTATCGTTGAATTGACCGCCGCTAATAACGAGCTGGGTAAAGATATTGCCATGCATATTGCCGCTAGCAAACCAACACATGTCTCTGAAGAGCAAGTGTCCCCAGAATTGATTGAAAAAGAAAAAGAAATTTTCATCGCACAATCTGCTGAAAGTGGTAAACCTGCTGATATTATTGAAAAGATGGTAGCCGGACAAATTAGAAAATTTTTGGCAGAAATCACTTTAGTCGGCCAGCCTTACATTAAAGACGACAAAATGACCGTTGCTAAATTGCTGGAATCAAAAGGCAATAAAGTGGTTCGTTTTGCCCGTTTACAGGTCGGTGAAGGCATCGAAAAGAAAGTTGAAAATTTTGCCGAAGAAGTAATGGCTCAAGTCAGAGGTAGTTAAACCATCCTGTGAATGCAGGGTACACTATTACTAACACACGGAATCCAAAGCTATGACCAAACCAATTTGCCAAAGAATTTTACTTAAGTTGAGTGGCGAAGCCCTCATGAGTCAAGGTGGTGGCAGTATTGATGCCGATATTGTCAATCGCCTGGCTGCTGAGATTAAAGCCTTATGCGATATTAATATTCAGGTGGGTTTGGTGATTGGCGGCGGCAATATCATGCGTGGCTCGGAAAGAGCCGCGCAAGGTATGGATAGAGTCTCTAGCGATCACATGGGTATGCTGGCTACGGTTATTAACGCACTGGCTATGCAAGATGCACTGGAAAAGCATGGCCAGCCCGTTAGAGTCATGTCAGCGTTAAAAATTAACCAGGTCTGTGAAGATTATATCCAGCGCCGTGCCATTCGCCATCTGGAAAAAGGCCGCGTCGTGATCTTTGCCGCCGGTACCGGCAATCCATTTTTTACCACCGATTCGGCGGCCAGTCTTAGAGCCATTGAAATTAGGGCTGATCTGATGATTAAGGCGACTAAGGTAAAAGGCGTTTATTCGGCTGATCCTGAGAAGGTAAAAGATGCGGTTTTTTATCCCCAATTAACCTATAACGAGGCCTTGGATCAACGTCTTAACGTGATGGACACCACGGCTCTGGTACTGTGTAGAGATAATCATATGGCGATGCGTGTCATGAATATTTTTGAACAAGGCGCGGTAATGAGATTAATGCTGGGTGAAGACATCGGCTCGCTTATTCAATAAGGAACACACAATGATTACTGATATTCATCAAAGTGCGACAATACGCATGGGTAAAAGCATCGATGCGTTGAAGCATGAGTTTTCAAAAATAAGAACAGGCCGGGCACATCCGAGCCTTTTAGATCAAATCAACGTATCTTATTACGGTACAGACACCGCGATTTCCCAAGTGGCTAACGTTGCCGTTGAAGATGCCCGCACGTTGACGATTACACCGTGGGAAAAAAACATGGTGAGTGCTATCGAAAAAGCTATCCTGAAATCAGATTTAGGCTTGAATCCAGCGACCAATGGCATGGTGATTCGTATCCCCTTGCCTTCGTTAACAGAAGAACGCCGACGTAGCCTGGTTAAGGTAGTCAAGCATGAAGCTGAAAATGGCCGCGTGGCCATTAGAAATATTCGTCGTGATGCCAATTCAGAAATAAAAGAGGCGCTGAAGGAAAAAAAGATTTCCGAAGATGATGCGCACGCTGGCGAAGAAAAAATTCAAAAACTAACCGATCAATACATAAAAGATGTGGAAAAACTGTTGGAAGCAAAAGAGGCGGATTTACTTTCGATTTAGAAAGGAATTAAACAATGTCGGCTGATGATATTGATCCATCAGGGTCGGAAAATGATGATCCGCGTCATATTGCGATTATCATGGATGGTAATGG
Organism: Crenothrix polyspora; assembly: GCF_900163745.1. GTDB lineage: Bacteria > Pseudomonadota > Gammaproteobacteria > Methylococcales > Methylomonadaceae > Crenothrix > Crenothrix polyspora_B. Next base: position 7,189 of record NZ_FUKJ01000031.1, on the reverse strand, counting down.
TCGCTGGGCACAAAAGCGGTTTATGCCGCGTGCTATCGGTCATCAGGCCGGTGTTAAGGCGGTCAGAAAAATTGTTGAATATTGTGCATTGCATAATATTGAAGTGTTAACATTGTTTGCGTTTAGCAGTGAAAACTGGCGTCGCCCTCAAGATGAGGTATCACTGCTGATGGAGCTGTTTATGGCAACACTCGGACGTGAAATCAACAAGCTGCAACGCAATAATATTCGTTTGCGTTTTATCGGCGACAGGTCGTTATTCCCCGAAAGATTACAAGAAAAAATGAACGAAGGGGAAGCGAAAACAAAGGACAACACCGCGTTAACCTTGGTGATTGCAGTAAACTATGGTGGCCGTTGGGACGTATGCCAGGCTTTTCGGCAAGTCGCCACACAGCTAGTTAGCGGCGCTTTGGCAGTTGAGGATATTAACCCCCAGTTAGTCAGCCAATATCTCACTACAGCCGATTTGCCGGAGCCGGATTTATTTATCAGGACGGGTGGTGAGCAGCGTATCAGTAATTTCTTACTGTGGCAGTTAGCCTATACTGAACTTTATTTTACACCGACTTTATGGCCGGACTTTGATCAACACTCACTGGCAGAAGCCATCAAGAGTTTTAAAGCGCGAGAACGGCGCTTTGGGCATACCAGTGAGCAAGTCCGTAATAAATCAGTTAACCTATAACTTAAATGTGAACTAATAGCATGTTATTACAGCGAATTATAACAGCAGTCATCCTGATACCTTTGGTTGTGCTGGCGGTATTAAAATTGCCAACCGAGTATTTTTCCTTAATTTTTGCAGTGATAATGCTGTTGGGTGCCTGGGAATGGACTAATCTTATAGACATGACCAGCGTGCTTAAACGCGGCTTGTTTTTATTACTGCTGATTGTGCCCATGCTGGTGATTCATTTTTGGACGCAAATTCTCGAACTGGCATCGCTCACTTTTGATATCCCTGAGGTGAGGGATTATTCTGGTGTGATTGAATGGCTGGTTATACCACCGGTATTGTTTTGGATCGTGGCGATGGTGTTAATCAGAAACGCGCCGGACAGTGTGTTAAAGCTGCAACTGAAACCACGCAATAAGGTGTTTTTGGGGGCGTTTATATTGTTTTCTGCGTGGATGTTCTTGTCGCGTTTACATGCCTTAAACGAGCCTAAGATGACCTTGTACTTTTTAGTGTTGATCTGGAGTGCGGACATTGCGGCGTATTTTGTGGGTAAAAAATACGGTACAACCAAGTTATCCCCAGAAATCAGTCCAGGTAAAACCATTGCCGGCATGTACGGTGCGCTAGCGGCGGCTGTCTTGTGTGCTGTTGTATTCGGTTTAATTTTTGATTTTTATATCGTCTTCATCTTGGACTTTGTATTGCTGTCAGCGGTCACTGTGCTGATCTCTATTTACGGCGATTTGTTTTTCAGTGTTGTTAAACGCATACGCGGCGTTAAAGATACCGGAGCTATCTTGCCAGGGCATGGTGGCATCTTAGATCGACTGGACAGCTTAATTGCAGCAGTACCTCTGTTTTACGCAGGCATTTCCCTTATTTACAGGACTATTACATGAAAGGTATCTGCGTCTTGGGCGCAACCGGATCAATTGGTGTCAGTACCTTAGACGTTGTTGCACGGCATCCAGACCTTTACAAGGTCGTTGCCTTAACCGCTAACAGTAATATCGATGTGCTTTATGCACAATGCCTGCAACACCGCCCCGAATATGCGGTAGTTGTAGATGAAAGCAAATCGGCAGTTTTTAAGGATAAGCTGAAAAATACGGTTATTGCGGGTATTAAAGTTTTATCCGGTAAGCAGGCACTAGAACAGGTAGCCACGCTGGATGCGGTTGATTCCGTCATGGCCGCGATTGTCGGTGCAGCCGGTTTATTGCCCAGTTTGGCGGCAGCGAAAGCCGGTAAAACGGTATTGCTGGCCAACAAAGAAGCGTTAGTCATGTCCGGTGATATTTTTATGCAGGCGGTTAGCGAGTCTGGGGCGCAATTATTACCTATAGACAGCGAGCATAATGCTATCTTTCAATGTATGCCGACCAATTATAAGGCAGGGGTATCCGAAAAACAGGTCAGACGCATTTTATTAACCGCTTCCGGCGGGCCTTTTAGGCAAATGCCGATTGAACTTATGGCGCAGGTTACGCCCGAACAAGCCGTGGCGCATCCTAACTGGGATATGGGCAAGAAGATTTCTGTCGATTCCGCCACTATGATGAACAAAGGCCTGGAAATGATTGAAGCCTGTTTGTTGTTTGCCATGGAACCGGATCAAATTCAAGTAGTCATACATCCGCAAAGTGTTATTCATTCTATGGTGGACTATGTGGACGGTACCGTATTGGCACAATTGGGTAATCCTGATATGCGTATCCCTATCGCCCATGCTTTGGCGTGGCCAGAGCGTTTTGAGTCCGGCGCGAAACCTTTAAATATTTTTGCAGTGGGACGTATGGATTTTGAAGAACCGAATCTGGAGCGTTTTCCGTGTTTGCGGCTTGCCTATAAAGCCATTGCCGTCGGTGGCATTATGCCAACGGTGTTAAATGCCGCTAACGAAATAGCGGTAGAATCCTTTTTAGGTGGCCAAATACGCTTTACTGATATTCCTGTCGTTATTGAAACCTGCATGGATAAATTTGATGCGACCAGTGCCGATACGCTGGATATTATTCTGGCTGTCGATCAGCAGGCCAGGGTGGCATCCCAAAAAATCATTGCTGGGCTACGTTAATGGATTTATTGCATACAATTTTCTATTTCATTGTTGCCATTGGCATATTGGTCTCTTTCCACGAATTTGGCCATTTTTGGGTTGCGCGTAAGTGCGGTGTTAAAGTCATTCGTTTTTCGGTGGGATTTGGCAAAGTGTTATGGTCTTATCAAAAAGCCCCTGATACTACGGAATATGTATTGTCAGCCATTCCGTTGGGCGGCTACGTTAAAATGGTCGATGAACGTGAAGGCGAAGTCAAAAAAGAAGACTTGCCGTTTGCATTTAACCGACAATCCTTGCCGGTTAGAACGGCAATAGTGGCAGCGGGACCTTTATTTAATTTAGCACTTGCCGTGGTATTTTTTTGGAGCGTCCTGGTTATCGGTGAAACCGGCATGAAACCCATTTTAGGCAAGGTGGAATCGGGTAGTATAGCGGCGCAATCAGGTTTTATTGAAGGTGAGGAAATCATCGCTGTAGATGGCAAGGTAACCCCGACATGGTCTGAAGCCATGAATATACTTATTTCCAAGGCACTGGATGGCGATCAGGACATTAACGTCACGGTAAAAGACGCAAATCAGCTACAAAACACCCGAAAACTGACAGTATCAGAAGATGACACGCAAAGCCCCGACCTGTTCTACAAACGCTTGGGACTTAAGCCGTGGTCACCCAAACTAAAGCCGGTGATAGGTGAGGTACTTCTCGATGGTTCAGCCTTTGCTGCCGGTTTACAAAAAAATGATTTGATTATCAGCGCCGATGGTATACCGGTACAAGACTGGATGCAGTGGGTCACGTATGTAAAAGAACATCCTGGTATTGCCATTAATCTGGTGATTGAGCGCAAGGGCGTGCGCTCGCAGTTTACGGTAATACCTAAAAGCATACCAGCAGGTGATAAAACCGAAGGCCAAATTGGGGCAACCGTTGCCGTTCCAGAGGGCATGATAAAATCAATCACGGCAGAATATAAACTTTCGCCACTCGCAGCCATACCTGCCGCCTTCAAAACCACCTATTACTATTCGTTTACAACGTTAAAAATGATGGGGAAAATGCTGATCGGCAAAGCGTCCGTAGAAAATTTGAGTGGCCCTATTAGCATTGCCCAGTATGCAGGACAATCTGCCAGCATGGGCGTGGTACATTTCATAAAGTTTATGGCTTTGGTCAGCGTCAGTTTGGGCGTATTAAATTTATTGCCCATACCGGTTTTGGATGGCGGACATTTGCTATTTTTTGTGGTCGAAGCCATCAAAGGTCGGCCGGTTTCAGAGCGTATACAACTTTTCTTTCAACAGATAGGCATGACTTTGCTCGTGTCGCTAATGCTATTGGCAATGGTGCTGGATGTACAACGATTATTTGATTAACATTGGGCTGGCTTTGCAAAATCACTGAAAAACATAGCTCACTGTTGTACGTATACTTAACTTTAAAACTCATTGAGAAACTCATGAAAAAACTTATTAACCTAGCGGCCTTATCAATATTGGCACTGGCTCAGCCGGTTGCCCATGCCGACGAAAGCGATGTCAGAAAAGCGCTCGCCAGCTCTATGCCGGAAGCAAAAATTGAATCTGTCAAGCCTTCTGAAGTCAAGGGGCTTTACGAAGTCATGATCGGTGCGAATATATTTTATGTATCTGACGATGGCAAGTATTTACTGCAAGGTAAACTGATTGATGTTGCTGCACGCAAAGATTTAACCGAAGAAAAATTGAGCGGTAGTCGCTTGAAGGCGCTTGATAAAATCGGCAAAGATAATATGATTATTTTTAAGCCTAAAATTGCTAAGTATACCGTATCCATATTTACCGATATTGATTGTGGCTATTGCCGTAAACTGCATTCAGAAATCGATCAGTATATGGCTCAGGGCATTACCATCCAGTATTTGCTTTTCCCAAGAGCGGGTAAAGGTTCTGATTCTTATAATAAAGCGGTTGCTGTTTGGTGTGCCAAAGATCGTAATGCGGCATTAACAGCGGCTAAAAAAGATCAGAAATTAGACATGAAAACCTGTGATAATCCGGTTGATGAACACATGCAATTAGCCAGCGACTTTGATGCCAAAGGCACACCGATGATCGTCACCGAAAAAGGCAATATTTTCCCGGGTTATTTGCCGGCAAAACAATTGACCGAAGCATTAGAAGAAGAGAGTAAAACAAAATAGCTGTCGTTAGGCATCCCTGAAGAGACGCAAAATTTTGCGTCTCTTCCATTCACCATAAAATATCTTTTTTTTGTAATTACTCAATGGGTGTTACAACAAAGTCCACGGAAACCAAAAGTAGGCGCTTTTAAGCGGCACAAAAGACACAAAAGGTTTTCGGTAATACTTCTTTTTGCGACAAAATACCCACATTTTTCCGTGTTTTTTGTGCTTTCCGTGGACAAATAAGAACTTTTTACTCTATCTTTTGGATAGCTGAGTAGTTACCTTCTTTTTAGGTGAGTGCTTTAAGCTTGTAAAGCAGCTCCAACGCCTGTTTAGGACTTAGCTCGTCCGGTTTAATGTCTTCAAGCAAGCTGATAACCGGATGTTCAACGTTCGATAAAAATAAATCCAGCTGATTAAATCCACTCGCATCGGCCTGTTTTTCCAGCGTTACCGTATCTTCCAGATGGCGTAATTTTGTTTTGGCATTGTCAATGACGCAATGCGGCACCCCCGCTAACGCCGCCACTTGCAAGCCGTAACTTTGGCTAGCCGGGCCATCTTTTACCGCATGTAAAAAAATAATTTTGTCACCGTGTTCCATCGCATCCAGATGCACGTTATGAATGGTTTTTTGTTCGCTGGCCAAAGTGGTCAATTCAAAATAATGGGTCGCGAACAGGGTAAAGGCTTTGGTTTCTTTAGCCAGATGATCTGCACACGCCCATGCCAGTGACAAGCCATCAAACGTGCTGGTACCCCGACCAATCTCGTCCATTAAAATCAGGCTTTTTGACGTGGCATTGTGCAAAATATTGGCGGTTTCCGACATTTCCACCATGAAGGTGGAACGGCCACTGGCCAAATCATCCGATGCACCAATGCGGGTGAAAATTTTGTCAATAGGCCCGCAGGTAAAGGATTTTGCTGGCACGTAACAGCCAATATGAGCCAGTAACACGATGAGCGCGGTTTGGCGCATATAGGTTGATTTACCGCCCATATTCGGGCCAGTGATAATCAGCATACGGCGCTGGTTGGAAAAACACACGTCATTGGCGACAAACGGGATATCGGATACTTGTTCGACCACCAGATGTCGACCACGCTCGATTTGCAAGCCTGTTTTAGCTACTAATGTGGGCTGGGATAAGTTGAGTGTTTCGCCGCGTTCGGCAAACGTAGCCAATACATCCAATTCTGCCAAAGCCGCCGCGCAATGTTGTAGTACTTCCAATGAATAGGCAATGTGGTTGAGCAAGGCTTCATAGAGGGCTTTTTCGAAAGCCAGTGACTTCTCTTTGGCGCTAAGCACTTTGTCTTCGAAAGCTTTCAGTTCTTCAGTGATATAGCGTTCAGCGCCTTTCAATGTTTGTTTGCGCTGATAATGGGCGGGAATTTTTTCGCTATGCAGATGCGAGGCTTCAATGTAGTAGCCGTGTACGCGGTTATAGTTGACTTTTAGGGTCGAAATGCCGGTCGCTGCTCTTTCGCGGTTTTCCATATCAATCAGAAACTGATCGGCGTTTTGGCTCAGGTTTCTTAAATCATCCAGCTCGGCGTTGTAACCGGGGGCAATTACGCCGCCGTCACGTATCAGCACCGGTGGATTATCAATAATGGCCACTTGCAGCAGAGTTAATATTTTTGGATGCTCACCCATCTGCTCACTCAAGCACAGAAGTTGCGGATTCTCGGTTGCGGACAGGGTTTTATGTAAATCCGGCAATGCGGCCAGGGTTTGGCGCAACACCCATAAGTCGCGTGGCCGTGCCGATTTTAAGGCGATACGCGAACTGATGCGTTCAATATCGCCCACTGAGCGCAGCGTGGCTTGTATGTCCCGATAGGCTTTGGATTCGATCAGGCTATCCACACAGCTGTAGCGTTTGTTGAGCACATCGTGACTGCGCAGCGGCCTGTTTAGCCAGCGCCGCAAACAACGGCTGCCCATTGCGGTTATCGATCTATCCAGCACACCCAATACGGTGTATTGCAGCTGTCCTGACGGGTGAAAATCCAGCTCCAGATTGCGACGGCTGGCGGCATCCAATAAGATCGTGTCATCACTGCTTTCGGTGCGTATGCCCTGAATATGCGGCAAGGCGCTTTGTTGGGTGTCTTTTATATAATGCAGCAAAGCACCGGCAGCGGCTATTGCGGCAGGCAGATTGTCACAGCCAAAGCCTTTTAAATCCAGGGTGTTAAACTGTTTTAGCACTTGTTGCCGAGCACTTTCCGGCTCAAAATGCCACGGCGCTCTTCTGCACAATCCTGC
>NZ_FUKJ01000299.1 GCF_900163745.1 Crenothrix polyspora | reverse complement strand
CCGGTTCAACAGAAGCGTTAAGGTTGATTTTTGATACTTATCTTAATGATGAGGACTATGTTTTATTTCCAGTTCCTTCTTACAGTAATGCTTTAAATTTATTAAAAATGAGTTCGAAACATATTCATATTATTAGAGCATTAGAAATTCAAGATATTAAGGAAGCCCTTAATAATACATTTTTCAAATTGATTTATTTAACATCGCCTAATAACCCAACTGGATATATTATTGAACCATCTGATATAAAATTTCTAGCAAAACAATATCCATCAACATTTTTTGTTATTGATGGTTGTTATATAGAATACGACGAAAATAGCTTAATTTACGATATAGATTTACCTAATGTTATTATTGTTAGAACGTTTAGTAAAGCTTTTGGATTAGCTGGTTTGAGAATTGGTTATATGTATTCTAGGGCTGATACTACCGCTAAATTGGCAATATTGCGAGACCCTCATCTACCTACAGAAATTGCAAAACAGGCTGCTTATGTAGCTCTTATAAATATTACTGAATATAGACTTATATGGAAAGAAATGAGGGAAAATCGTAAATGGTTTATGAATGAACTTAGTAAACGCAACATTCTTGTTAATCATGATTCAAAAGGAATGTTTATCATGGCTAAATTAACAAAATGTTCAAATAGTGAGCTAAGTAAATATCTTATTGAAAATCATGGTATTTTAATAAAAGTTCTAAAAGGGGAAATATTTGGATTGGACAATAATAATTATATTAGAATCGGAATTAGCAATAGACAAAATTTAACTAAGTTATTAACAGCTATTGATACTTTTATTCAGATAGGATTTGCGTACCCAACCCCTAAAACAAAAACCGCCTTATTTTCTTAAAGGAGAACCATAAATGCTTTTCCATGTCACATTAGAACAAGCCAAAGATGGCTGGATAGTGGTTGAATGTCCTGCGCTGCTTGGCTGTGTTTCTCAAGGTGCAGATGAAAAAGAAGCACTGGAGAATATCAAAGAAGCGATTACGGCTTGGTTGTGGGCAGAAGATCAGAAAGCTATCGCGGCTTTGCCGAACCCGCAAAAACACTCACCTATTGTGGTCGCCGTTTGATATGAGAAAATTTGGCAATATTTCAGGCAAAGACGCGGTTAGAGTTTTTCAATGTAGGCTGGCAAAAAATCGGACAAGTAGGCAGTCATGTTGTGATGGTGAAAGCGGGAATGCGAGCCAATCTTTCAGATGACCAGTGTGTCGTCAGGTCGGCAGTACTGGAGTGGTTGGTCATGCAGTTAATATTAACTCATAAATGGAATAGTCATTACCATATTTTAGTCTTCTCTTAATAAACTGGATAAATGATAATGTTAGCTCTCCTAAATTAAAGATAGATGGGTATAGTGAAAAGTTCTATTCATTAGCATTAAGGCCATTCGGTTTACGTGATCGCCATTCTAACAAGGCGTTAAATAACAATTTAATAATAAACATAACGAAGGATGAGGTCATGACGATTCTGGATAGCGATTTACGGAATGGACTGCTGGAAGATCCTCTGGCTGAAGTGGCAAAGCTAATCGACAGCGGATTGCTGCAGATTGCCCAACAGCCGAAGAACAACCAGCTTGAGTTGGACAGCCGAACGCTCAAACGCCTCTACGTTTTTCTGATCGACCACGATTATCCGGGCGGCTCTGCCGCAATGCACAATGCAGTATTCGATAGATACGATCTGAGCTATCGTAGTTGCTTTATGATCGGCGACCCGGCATTTGTTGAAGACATTATTGCCGGACTGAGACATTGTCCGATCTATTTCGGCGGCGGCGCAGGCTCCGGCTTCAAGGATAAGATCGCGCCGGCGCTCGATGCCTTGGCACCGTCCGCCCAAGCGATAGGAAGCGTCAATGTGATTGAACGCTACGAAAACCGCCTGGTTGGTCACAACACAGACGGTGTCGGCTTTGTCGCCGGCCTGTTGTCCGAGTACCCGAATTGCATCGCCGGCAAGAAGATCGTGATCCTCGGTGCTGGCGGCACCGCCCTGCCGATCACCTATGAACTGGCCAAATGCGGACCGCGTCAGGTGGTTATCATCAACCGCACGATCGCCAAGGCCGAGCTGATCGCCGAGCTGATCAGGCCGATGACCGATGCCAGAGCCGTCGGCGAAGCCGAACTGGGTAATGAACTCGCCGATGCCGACCTGGTGGTCAATACCTCCAATAAAGGCGCTCAGCCAAATGAGAAGTTCAGCGCCTTCGCCGCCATGACCGGCGATGAGTGGGGCGATCTAGCCCAATCCATGACCAACCTCAAGCGCTTGCCAAAATCAGCCATTGTTGCCGACATCCTGCTGGAAGACATGCCTTTGACACTGAAACTGGCGAGGGAGGCCGGAAACCCTACTCATAGCGGTCGGCACATGAACCTCTATCAGGCAGCACCGGCGCTCAAGATACTTACGGGCCTTGATGAGTCCGATGAGACTCTTCTGGAAGTGATGTCTAAGGCCGTGGCATGACCACCGTCAACGCGCGGGAAGACACCGAGGCATCGCTCCGCTCACTGCCGTTACCCCGCGACGAGATGG
>NZ_FUKJ01000004.1 GCF_900163745.1 Crenothrix polyspora | reverse complement strand
ACCGAAGAAAAAGGCATCGAAGGTAATGGAAAAAAAAAGTCTGGTGGCATACCACCTTCGGCGTAATCACTGTGGAAGAGCCTATCTTTCGCAGTCCGCATCAGCAATTTAGACCCTTTAGCACTTCGGCAGGCATTACTGCACGCTGTTGTTCCTTACCCTTACAGCGTGTAGTCACTGATTTTGGAGCAGACCATGCCTTTGGGCGTGTGCCGTACAAACTACAGGAACATTACGGCATAGACTTATCTGTCAGTAGCATCCGTGCCATTACATTGCACCATGCCGAACAGATGCATGAACAGCAAGAAATGGCAGATGAACCGAGCAATGAGGCAATTCGCCACCAATTGATCGCGGAAATGGATGGCAGCATGATACCGATTGTCACGGTGGATGAAGAGGCCGTTGATAAGCGGAAAAATAAAACCTTGCACTGGCAGGAAGGCCGCTTGTGCTTGGCTCATGCCGTAGGAAGTACGACTATTAAATTTGGTGCTGTCTTTAATGGCAGTGTAGATCAAGCCGGAGAGCAATTGCTCAATTGCGCACGGTTAGTTGGCTTTGGCAAAGAAAGTCACCTGCATGGCATCGGTGATGGGGCTGTTTGGCTGGAGCGTCAATTCTCCAATCAATTCGGTGAGCAAGGCAGCTATCTTGTTGACTTTTTTCATGTCTGTGAATATTTAGGGTCAGCGGCCAATAGCTGTTCACCTGAAAATCCAAAAGCATGGGCGGCGACACAAAAAGACTATTTGAAAAGCAATGAGCCACAACGGGTTTTAGAAAACTTAAAACCTTATTTGGAGGCCAGCGATATCAAGGATGAAAAAGCGCCTGTGCGAGCCTGCCACCGCTATCTCAGTAATAGGATCGGGCAATTGGACTACAAAACGGCGATTGACAAAGGCTTGCCTATCGGTTCGGGAGAAATTGAAAGCGCCCACCGCTATATCATTCAGGAGCGGGTAAAGCTTCCTGGTGCATGGTGGAAAGCCGCCAATGTAGAACCTATGCTAATTTTGCGCGTGGTTAGGGCTAATAAACAATGGGGCGGTTATTGGCAAAATATCCGTAAAGCAGCGTAATGTAAATGGCAAGTCCCCCCGCACTTTTAATCACACCCGTATGTGGCGGCAGTTGCAGCCGGAATTAAATCAATAATGGCCATAGATCAAGACCTTGTATCATTGGGGTCGCTAAAAAAGCTTGGGCTTGCGCAAACCTTGCACAATATGGATCAAGGTAAAAAGGCCGTCAAGGCTTATAGTTCTTAATTCGGCGGAAGCCGGACAACTGTAGGTGCGGATAAATCCGCACCTACACCAAGAACTTGCCCAAGTTATTTCATGCGCATTCCTTGGTTTGATTGCCCATATTCACCTCCAATGACATTATAAACCTGCCTTTAAAAGTACCCCGCTTTATTAAACCCATTACAACCCAACCCCAAAAAAATATTAAAGTTTAAAAAATACCGGTCGATAACATGGCAGGTGGAGGGATTATCACAAAGATGGCTGCCGTATTTATACGGATGCCATTACCCCCAGATGGGAAATACGGGATCAGCACCACCATGGCGGCTTTGGAAGAAAGTTTTGATGAACCCCCAAAGCCACGCTAGGCACCATCATGAAACCTATGCCTGGACTTAGCTTACAGTGATGGGGGCATCGTTAACTTCGGGTATCTAACAAAGATGCGCGGACCAAACCTAACCTTTGAGGTATTTATGCAAGATAACCAAGAACCCGGATTAAGCCATGAATACCTGGCCTTCACGCTGGGCGATGAGGTATATGGCATCGATATCCTCACGGTGCAGGAAATCCGCAGCTACGAAACGGTTACCAAGATTGCCAATACACCCGACTTCATCAAGGGTGTCATCAATTTGCGCGGGGTCATAGTCCCGGTGGTCGATATGCGTATTAAGTTCCAACTGGGCAATGTGGACTATACTCAATTCACGGTGGTGATCGTCTTGAATGTCTGCGGGCGGGTGATCGGCATGGTGGTGGACGGCGTATCAGATGTAATCGAGTTGGGACAGGGGCAGATCCACGCCAAGCCTGAATTTGGTCCCGGCCTGGATACCCAATACCTTATCGGGCTGGGTACGGTGGACGGGCGCTTGGTTGTCCTGGTAGATATTGAACGGTTGATGTCTTCCAATGACATGGCCCTGGTCACGAAAGCCGCCGCCTGAGTTTGTCATTCAACAATCCATCAGTTTTTTACATTCCAGCATTAAAATTAAGAGGAATACCCATGGCACTTTTTGGAAACAAAGAGGTACAGTCTAGAATCGCTGAGGCGGTAAAAATCATCGATACAATGTCGGCCGGCAATTTTACCGGCCCTATCGACACATCGGGGTCCGATATTGTCGTCCCGCTCATGCGGGCATTGAAAAATAACCTCATCACACAAGAGCGGCGTGCCACGGAAGGCCGCCGCGTTACGGACACGAGCGCAGAGCAGAGGAGGCTCATCGACATGATGACTGAATACTTGGAGCGCATCGCCAAGGGTGACTTGCCGCCGAAGGTCACCGATGCCTATAAAGGCGAATACAGCGCCCTCAAGAACAACATGAACGCCACCATCGACATGTTGAACGAAGCCAGGCATGTTTCCGTCGAAAACCAGCGCCTGAAAGCCGCGCTGGACAATGCCACCACCAACGTCATGATTGCCGACAACGAGCGCAACATCGTTTACATGAACAAATCCGTCGGGGCCATGCTGGCGGTCGCCGAGAGCGATGTGCGCAAGGTGCTGCCTGATTTCAATGCGTCCCGGCTACTGGGGTCGAACATGGACCAGTTCCATAAGAATCCGGCGCACCAGAAGAACATGCTGGCCAGTTTCACCAATACCCACCGCGTACAGATGCAAATCGGCGGACGTACCTTCACATTGATCGCCAACCCGATCATCACCGGACAAGGCGAACGCTTAGGGGCGGTCGTCGAATGGGCCGACCGCACGACGGAGGTGGCGGCGGAAAAAAACGTCAGCGCCTTGGTCGAATCCGCCATCAACGGCGACCTGTCGAAACGCATCTCACTGGAAGGCATGGATGGCTT